>CALXGD010000164.1 GCA_944387745.1 uncultured Oscillospiraceae bacterium | reverse complement strand
AGCACCTCCACCAGCTGCTCCTTCAGCAGGGTGAAGGAGGCGGCCTCGGCGGGCTCGGAGGCGTCCTCGTCGGGGATGAAGTCCCCCAGGTGGCTATCCTCCTCCTCGCCAATGGGGGTCTCCAGAGAGACGGGCTCCTGGGCGATTTTCAGAATCTCCCGCACCCGCTCCACGGGCATGGACATCTCCTCGGCGATTTCCTCGGGGGTGGGGTCGTGGCCCAGCTCCTGGAGGAGCTGCCGGGAGACCCGGATCACCTTGTTGATGGTCTCCACCATGTGGACAGGGATGCGGATGGTGCGGGCCTGGTCAGCGATGGCCCGGGTGATGGCCTGGCGGATCCACCAGGTGGCGTAGGTGGAGAACTTGTAGCCCTTGGTGTAGTCGAACTTCTCCACTGCCTTGATGAGGCCCAGGTTGCCCTCCTGAATCAGGTCCAGAAACTGCATCCCCCGGCCCACATACCGCTTAGCAATGGACACCACCAGCCGCAGGTTGGCCTCTGCCAGCCGCTGCTTGGCCCGCTCCCCCTTTTTGATGGTCTTATCCAGCTCCGCCTGGACGTCCTCCGGGATCTCCTCCCCGGCGTCCCGGAGCTCAGAGAGCTGCTCCTTGGCGGCGTTGCCCGCGTCCATAGCCTGGGCCAGCTCAATTTCCTCATCAGAGGAGAGCAGGTTTACCTTGCCGATCTCCTTCAGATACATGCGCACCGGGTCGTCGGTGCTGAAGGCGTCTGCCATGGAGTTGGGGTCCACGATCTCCTCCTCAGAGATCTCCTCTATGGCCTCCAGCGGGGGGTCCGCGTCGTCCGGGAGGTCGGGGAGGTAGTCCTCGCCCACCGTGTCAATACCCAGGTTCTCCAGGGTGTCGTAGATCTTGTCCATCTGGTCGGACTCCAGGTCCAGGTCCTCCAATACGTCCATCAGCTCGGAGGAGGAGAGATTTCCCTTCTTTTTGCCCCGCTCAATGAGCTCGGAGAGCTTCTCAGAGCCTGGAACTCCCCCCACTACCTTCATAATCTCCGATTTACCGGCTTCCAGCTTGGCCTGGATATCCGGGCCGGAGGATTTACGGGCGCCGGATTTTTTTTCCTGAGCTGCAGCGGACGCGCTGTTCTCAGTCTCCTGGGGAGTGGAAGTGTCTTTCTTTTTTGTACTCATAGTGTCTCCTCCGTATTACGATTGTTGTTTGGAAAACTTTTTCTGTGCGGCCAGCAGCAGATCGTCTATGCTGATGCCGCTTCGCTTTAGGGCCTCTTCCTGAATGACGGCTATGTAGTCCGCCAGGGAGCGATACCGGTTGCTGAGAGACTCCGGCTTCTCCACCACAGCGGCCAGGTGTGCCATCTCCCCGCTGGTGAGGTCCTCCGTCAGCACGTCAAACTGGGTAGACAGTCCCTCCCGGGCCCGGCGGAACAGGAGCCGGTAGGCCTTGGCCAGCAGGGGAGAGGAGAAATCCTCCGGGGGAAGCTGCTCCAGCTCCCGCCACAGGGCCGGGTCCAGCATCAGCAGGCGGATGACCCCCTCCTCCGCCAGGGCGGAGCGGATGTTCTCATATCGCGGGCCCCGCTCCTTGGGCTGAAGCTGAGAGGTGGGGGAGAGCTCCCGCCGAGCCTGCTGCTTCTGCTGCTTCCGGACCCGGAGGGAATAGGCCTTCTGTACCTCATGGGCCATGGCCTCTGGGGAGATCCCGGCGGCCTGGGCCGCATGGCCTCCGTAGATCTCCCGCTCCACCGGGCTGGCCAGGGTGGAGAGCAGCTGGGCCGCATCCTGGAGAAAGGACACCTTCTGGCTGTCGTCCTCCAGGTTATACTTGGCCTTTAGCTGGTCCAGGCGGTAGTCCACCTGGTTTTCGCTGCGGTTGAGCAGCTGGGCGAAGGCGTCCCGGCCATAGGCTTTGATGAATTCATCCGGATCCTTGGCTCCGGTGACCCGGAGAACCCGCACCTTCATGCCCGCCTTCTCCAGCAGGGGGATGGCCCGCTGGGCGGCGGAGATTCCAGCCTGGTCGCCGTCGTAGGAGATGATGGCCTCCGGGAAATAGCGGGCGAGAAGATGGGCGTGCTCCTGGGTGAGGGAGGTGCCCAGTGAGGCCACCGCGCTGTCAAATCCGGCCTGGTGGAGGGAGATGGTATCCATATATCCCTCGGTGAGGATGACCCGCCCGGCCTTGGAATTTTTGGCGATGTTCAAGGCAAACACGTTCCGGCTCTTGTTGTATACAGGTGTGTCCGGGGAGTTGAGATATTTTGGGGTGGAGTCGTCCATCACCCGCCCTCCGAAGCCGATGACGTCCCCGCGGATGTCGATGATGGGGAACATGACCCGGTTGCGGAAGCGGTCGTAGATTCGACCGTCCTGGTTGTTCACCGCCAGCCCCGCCTCCAGCAGGTCCCGCTTGTCGTAGCCCTCCTGGGCCATGGCCTCAATGAGGGCATCCCACCGGTTGGGGGCGAAGCCCAGGCCGAAGCGGGTGAGGGTCCGCTGGGACAGGCCCCGCCTTCGCAGGTAGTCCAGCCCCTGGGCCCCCTCGGGGGAGTAGAGCCACTTGTGGAAGGTGCGGGCGGCCTGCTTGTTGATGGCCAGCAGCTTTTCCCGGCGCTGACGCATCCCGGGGGATGGACCGCCGCTGTCGGCTGGGAGGGACAGGCCCACCCGCTTGGCCAGCACCTCAACCGCCTCCCGGAAGGGGAGATTTTCCATCTCCATGACGAAGCTGATGGCCCCGCCCCCCTTGCCGCAGCCGAAGCACTTGTAGATCTGTTTGTCAGCTGATACAGAAAAGGAGGGGGTTTTTTCGCTGTGGAAGGGGCACAGGCCCCAGTAGTTGCTCCCTTTTTTGGTGAGATGCACCGATTCCGATACCAGGTCCACGATGTCTGTCCGGGCGATGAGCTCGTCCAGAAAGCGCTCAGGGATGGGCATGGGAAGTTCCTCCTTTCCGGTTTATTTTTGTGAGAATGTTTCGCCGCTGTAGGGGCGGATGTCCTCATCCGCCCGTCCCGAACTGTGCTCCGTTTCCGGGCGGGCCGGTCTGGGACCGGCCCCTACGAGAGGGCGCGGCCGTTCCCCATTGGCCGTAGGGGCGGGTGTCCTCACCCGCCCGCCACGAACTGTGCTCCGTTTCCGGGCGGGCCGGCCAGAATGGGCCGCCGAGGGCGGCGGCCCCTACAAAAGGACAAGAATGTTTCTGCATCCGCCGTAGGGGCGGCACACCTGGGCCGCCCGTCCGCAGCAAAATTCTATCCCCGCTCCTCCGACCGTCCCACCAGGTAGTCGATGGTGACGTTGTAGAAGTCGGCCAGAGCGGTAAGCATTTTAATATTGGGCTCGTTGTCCTCGCTCTCATAAAACTGATAGCCGCGAACGCTGATTCCCAAATACTCCGCCAATTCCTTTTGACTAACCTTGCGTTCTTTCCGCAGGGCTTTCAAACGTTCTCCAAACAAAATGTGGGACACCTCTTGACACGTATAGTTTATTCGTGTTATAGCATGTATAAATTATACATGTTAAGGAGGTAATACCATGACTGCATCCGCCGTAGAGGCGGGTGCAGTCACCCGCCCACCCCGAACTGTGTTCCGTTTCCGGGCGGGTCGGCCAGAGTGGGCCGCCGAGGGCGGCGGCCCCTGCAAAATGACAAGACTGTTTCTGCATCCACCGTAGGGGCGGCACACCTGGGCCGCCCGTCCGCGGCAGAATTCTATTCCCGTTCCTCCGACCGTCCCACCAGGTAGTCGATGGTAATACCATAAAAATCGGCTATTTTCCATAGGGTAGAGGCATCCGGCTCCCGTTCTCCGGCTTCATAGCGGCGATATGAGCGGTAAGCAATTCCTATTTTTTCCGCCGCAATCTGCTGTGTAAAATGATGTTCATTTCGAAGAAACAGAAGTCGTTCCGCTAATTTCATGTTTTTTCTCCAATCTGCTTGATAAGCCCAAACGGGACAAGTATAATAATTTTAACGGCATTGTCCTATTTGGGACAACAATATCATTGGCAAGGAGTGTTACCTATGACTGATTTAATGAATACCCTTTACGAATACGTGCTCACCCAGTCCAAGACCTATCTGGCGGTGCACCCGGAGTACGAGGATTTCTGCCTCCGGGCGGCGGAGAAGGAGCAGTCCCTGCGGGCAAGCCTGTCCCAGGAGGACACACAGCTTTTGGAGGACATGCTGGGGGAGCTGTGGCTCCGGCATCAGGCGGAGCAGGAGGCTACCTTCCGCGCTACCGTGACCCTGTGCCGGGGGCTCAACCGCACCATCTTGGCGTAAAAACTCCCGTACGGCTTATTGTACGCCCAAAGCCCCGTATTTTATCCCCACAATATGTAAAGCTATTTCACCGTCCAGGCCATGGGTATGAACAGCTTGCTGAACTGCTCAATGGCAAAGGGGTCGGTCATGCCGGCGATGTAGTCGCACACCGCCCGGTCCACACCCTCCTCCACCAGGATCTCCTGAAAGTCGGAGGGGAGCTGGTCCGGATTTTTTTGGTAGTGTTCAAACAGCCGCTTCAGCATCTCCTGGGCCTTGCCCTCCTCCCCCTTGGCCAGGGGATTGGTGTAGACGCTCTCGAACATGAACTCCCGCAGGGCGTCCATGGCCTCTCCCACCTCCGGGGACTGGCGGATCTGGTCCTGGTCCCGGCTGGCCTGGATCACATCCAGCACCAGGGCGTTAATCCGGGCCCCGTGGGTGTAGCCCAGGACGTTGGAGATAGACACCGGAATGTCTATGGGATAGATGATCCCGCCCCGGAGAGCGTCCTCAATGTCGTGGTTGATGTAGGCGATCTGGTCTGCCAGGCGGACTACCTGGCCCTCTAGGGTGGCGGCCTGCTGCCCCTTGGTGTGGCAGACAATGCCGTTGCGCACCTCCCAGGTGAGGTTCAACCCCTCTCCGTCCTTCTCCAGCCGGTCCACCACCCGCAGGGACTGCTGGTAGTGGGCGAAGCCCCCGGGCATGATGGAATTTAAGAGCCGCTCCCCCGCGTGGCCAAAGGGGGTGTGGCCCAGGTCGTGGCCCAGGGCCACCGCCTCAGTTAGATCCTCATTGAGGGAGAGGGCGCGGGCGATGGTCCGGGCGATGCGGTTCACCTCCAGGGTGTGGGTCATGCGAGTGCGGTAGTGGTCTCCCTCCGGCTGGAGGAACACCTGGGTCTTGTGCTTCAGCCGGCGGAACGCCTTGCTGTACACAATGCGGTCGGTGTCCCGCTGAAAGCAGGCGCGAATGGAGCACTCCTCCTCCAGGCGGCTGCGGCCCCGGCTCTGGTCGGAGCGACAGGCCAGCGGACTGAGAGTAGACTTCTCCAGCTGCTCCCGCTGTTCCCGAGGCGTCATAGGCAGGCCCTCCTTTCCTGAGCGGCAGACAGTCAAAATATACGCTCTAAAGTCATATACGCGGCGGAAGGAGGATTTCCTGCTTCCGCCGCAAAAATTTGCAGAAATTTTTTGTTTACTGGGCGGCCCGGTCCCGCAGCCAACTGGGGAGAATCCTGGCCTTGACGCTGGAGACAATGCCCATAGCCGCATAGAGGGTCAAAATGGAGGAGCCGCCGTAGCTGAAAAAGGGGAGGGTGAGGCCCATCACCGGAAAGACGAACAGGCACATGCCCACGTTGGCGGCCACCTGAATGAGGAGCATCCCCGCCATGCCCATGGCTACATAGGCGTGGAAGGGAGAGCTGGCGTTTTTGGCCACCCAGATACACCGGAGGATGATGAGAGACAGGATCAGCAGGAGGAGCAGACAGCCCACCATCCCCAGCTCCTCGCCGCACACGGCGAAGATAAAGTCGGTGTGCCGGGCGGGGAGGGTGGAGGAGTAGTCCGATTGGGTCATGGACCCGTTCAAATAGCCCTTGCCGAAGATCTGCCCCGAACCGATGGCCAGGATGGACCGGGTCTGCTGGTGGCCCACCCCCTGGGGGTCATAGCTGTGGTCGAAGAGCACTCGAAACCGCTTAATCAGGTAGAGGTTGTCCCAGGCCGCGGTATTTGGCAGAATGAAGATCCACAGGACCACAAAGCCGACGGCGAGGGCTCCCCCCACAAGGACAAACCAGCGCAGCTTTACCCCGGCGCTCCAGGTCATAACGGCGAAGATCACCGCATACACCACGCACATGCCCATATCTCCGCACACCAGGGCGATGAGTCCCAGCATAAAGGTGGCGTAGGCCCCCATCTGTAGAACGGAGGGAACCGAGCCCACATCCCGGCCCTGGGCCTGGATCCTGGCGATGAGCAGCGCTAAAAGCAAAATAAATGGGATCTTGTCAATCTCATTGGGCTGGATCTCCAGAGGAAAGTGGGGGATATCCAGCCAGTTTCGGTTGCCGGAGTCGTGGTCCGTGCCTAGGGGAGTGAGAAGCAGGAGAATGAACACCACGCTGCCCCAAAAGACCAGCTTCCAATTTTTTTCCATAAATAGCTGAAAATCCACGAAGGTACACAGAATATAGACGATCACCCCTAAAAAAATGGCGATGCACTGGATCATCACCGCCCGGTTGTAGTCGTTGTACCGGGTGGCGGAGAAAATCAGCAGAACTCCGTACCCGCTGGCCAGCAGACACAGGAGCAGGAGAACGGCGTCCCCCTTTTTCAAAAATTCATGGATTGGAGAAAAAAGTGTGCGCACGGCGTCACCTCCCTCTTCTCTGGGTGTGGCCCTCCGGGGCCCTCTATTTTATAGCCCAATTCCGGCGCAGTCAATCCCTCTGCGCTCTGCCCGCGGTGGAGCGGGGACGCGCAGGGGGAGGCCGGTGCCCGGACTATAAAAGGGAATTGGAAGTATTTTATCACTTTTTAGTGGAAAGGGAAAGGGCATCTGTGTTATAATCAAAAAAGAATCTGAAAACATTTTATGAACACAGAGGGACGCTTTTATGGAGTTTATATCCAACAGCCCCCAGGAGACGGAGGCTCTGGGGGAACAGCTGGCCGGCCGGCTGAGCCCAGGGGACGTGGTGGCCTACACTGGGGACCTGGGGGCGGGCAAGACCGCCTTCACCCGGGGCTTGGCCCGGGGCCTGGGGATTCAGGACCGGGTGACCAGTCCAACCTTCACCATTGTGAATGAGTATGAGGGGGGGCGGATGCCCCTGTTTCACTTTGATCTGTACCGTCTGGGGTCGGCGGAGGAGCTCTTCGATATCGGCTGGGAGGACTACCTGGCCAGGGGCGGTGTGTGCGCCGTGGAGTGGAGCGAGAACGCCAGCGGCGCCTTCGAGGAGGAGCCCATCTGGGTGGAGATCCGCCGGGGAGCGGGGGAAAATCAGCGCCTCATTGCTATCCGGAACGCCCCGGAGGGACTGCTGTCCCCGCAAAATGAAACCAGAGAAAAGAGTGAGCTGACATGAAGATTTTAGGGTTGGAATCCTCCGCCACCGCCTGTTCCGCGGCCCTGTGGGGGGATGAGGGGCTGATCGCCCAAAGCTTTCAGAACAGCGGCCTGACCCACAGCCGCACCCTGCTGCCTATGGTCCACGACCTGATGCAGAACTGCGGAGTTACGCTGGAACAGGTGGACGTGATCGCTGTGGCGGCGGGGCCGGGGTCCTTTACCGGATTGCGCATCGGGGTGGCCACCGCCAAGGGGCTGGCCTGGGGGAGGGACAAGGACTGCGCCCGCTGCTCCACCCTGGAGTCCATGGCCTGGCCCCTGGCCTTTGAGCGGGACGCGGTGATCGTGTGCGCTATGGACGCCCGGCGCAGGCAGGTGTACAACGCCCTGTTTCGGGCGGACGGGGAGGGGCTGGAGCGGTTGACCCCAGACCGGGCCATCTCCCTGGAGGAGCTGGGGGAGGAACTGAAAAAAATTCAAAAACGGAAAATTGTCGTTGGAGACGGGGCAAAACTGTGCTATAATACTCTTCGAGAGCAAATCCCTGGCCTGGAGCTGGCGCCCCAGGCTCTGCGCCTCCAGAGCGCCTGGGGCGTGGCCAGGGCCGCGGTGGAGCTGGCCCGGGCGGGAAAGCTGGTAAAAGGGCGGGAGCTGGTCCCGGTCTACTGCCGCCTGTCCCAGGCGGTGCGGGAGCGATTGGAGCGGGAGCGGCGCGGCCGCAGAGATGAAACATAAAAGGGGCATGATGAAATGTTTGAAAATGACAGCAAGGTACATGTATTGGACCACCCCCTGCTGCAGCACAAGCTGAGCATCCTCCGGGATGAGCGCACCGGGGTGAAGGAGTTCCGGGAGATTGTGGCGGAGATCGCCACCCTGGAGTGCTATGAGGCTACCCGAGATCTGCCCACCGAGGAGGTAGAGATCAAGACCCCCGTGGCCACCGGCACCTTCCGGGTGCTCTCCGGCAAGAAGCTGGCCATTGTTCCCGTGCTCCGGGCGGGTCTGGGCATGGTGGACGGCATTTTGAACCTGATCCCCTCCGCCAAGGTGGGGCACATCGGCCTGTACCGGGACCCGGAGACCCTGGCCCCGGTGGAGTACTACTGCAAGATGCCTAGCGACATCGCCGAGCGGGACGTGATTGTTCTGGATCCCATGCTGGCCACCGGCGGCTCCGCCGTGGCGGCCATCCACTTTATGAAGAACTACGGCTGTAGGCACATCAAGCTGATGAACATCCTGGCCGCCCCCGAGGGAATCCGAGCTGTGCGGGAGGCCCATCCCGACGTGGATATCTACGTGGCCGGGGTAGACGAGAAGCTCAACGACCACGGCTACATTGTCCCCGGCCTTGGGGACGCGGGGGACCGGATCTTTGGCACCAAGTAAATAGGCCGGATCAGCGGTCTGAGAGGGGGCGGAAAATTCCGTCCCCTCTTTCGTTTTTGGAGGGCGCCGGTCATAGGAGCCCAGGTGGTGACATATCCTGAGCTCCAGGAGGGATGCCGGATGCTGGGAGAGCTGATCTATGCCGCCGGAGGGGACGGCCGCCCCAGGCGGAGGGAGCGGTACGGTCTCCCTCTGCTGACCGCACAGGTCCCGCCGGGGGGCTGGCGGGAGAGGGGGCGGCTCCGCTCCGCCGCCAAGAGACTGAGCCGTCTGGGGGCCTGCCGGGTGCTGGTTCCCCCGGAGTTTACCCGCTGGGAGCTGCTGGAAGCCTTCGGCCTGGGGCCGGTGGACCCCCTGCCCTTTCTGCGGGTTTACGCGGGGGAGCTGACCCTGGCCGCCCTGGAGCGGGCGGGGAGTGACCCCCGCCACAGCGCCGTGGCGCTGCGGGCCAGACGGGTGGACCGGGACATGGTGCGGGCGGCGGAGTTTCTCTGTCCCCGAGTGCGGGAGCTGGCCATCTCCGCCCCCCAGGGGGGAGAGGCCCTGTCCTCCTGGCTGCGGCGGGAGTACGGCGTCCCCGTTCGGCCGGACGGGGCGGATGTGGCGGCGGTGGTGCGCTTTGACGGCAGCGCCCCCGCCGGAGGGGGCAGGGAGCTCTCTCTGTTTGGAAACTCCCCGCAGCTGGCGGGCGTCTGCCCCAGGGCGGCGGGCCTCTCCGAGGAGGACCGGGAGGACCTGTCCCTCCTGGCCGCCCTGTGGGAGACGGGGCGGCTGGACCGGCTTGGACTAGAATTTACTTGACAGCCTGTTGGAAAGTTACTATAATAACACACACTGCTGCCCTATGTTTACTTTATAATAAGGTATCGAATCTGGAACCGGAAGCGGCGGC
>CALXGD010000163.1 GCA_944387745.1 uncultured Oscillospiraceae bacterium | reverse complement strand
TATTATTGTTCCGACAGCGGCGCGGTGAGCCGCAGCGACCGACCCTCTGCCGTCAAATACAGCGTGGCCTCCCGGTGGCCGCCGGCGTACTCGGTGACGCCGTACACCCCATAGCCCTCCGGAACGCCGGGGAGGACGAGGGTGTAGATCTCAGTGGCCGCCGCATCATTCAAAAAAAAAGTGAGGGTTCCTACGCAGGTCTCGCCGCTTTGGTGGTCGGTGAGGGTGACGGTTCCGCCCTCCACCTGGGCGGTGATGTCCAGCGCTGGGACCGCCTGCCCAGCGGATGAGCCGGAGACGGCGGCCAGGATTTCTCCCGTCTCCTGGGACTGGAGGACCTGGGCGGTCCAGTTCAGCCCCTCGGGGATGCCTGTACCAGAGGAGGCCCCGCACCCGGTCAGAAGAAGGAGGGCCAGGGCGGATACAAGAACACGCAGCTTCATTTTAACCTCCTCTCCAGCTGCCGCACCCGGACGGCCAGGACGACGCATATCAGCAGAGCCAGAACCATCAGGACCGTCTGCGCTCCGTAGGGAATCAGCGGAGTGCCGGCGGTGAGGATCACCGTGGGGCCGTCGGAACCCCCGATGACGCCCAGGTCCTGGGCACGAAACAGGTCGAACCAGAGCTGGCTGCCCCAGATGGTCAGGGGGGGAATCAGGGCAATCAGGCACAGAGCGGCGGCAAGCCAGAGAAAAACCTGAAACAGCCATAAATACCGCCGGGCGGTGTTCTTCTGGGACTGCTCCATGGCCCGGACCGCCGCCTGACCTGCCTCCTCCTTGGTGAGGGTGGGGGAGGGGGACCGCTCCCCCTGGAGGAGCTCCACCAGGGAGACGCCCAGCACCTGGGCCAGGGGCTCCAGCAGCTTCAGGTCAGGGAACCCCTTTCCAGTCTCCCACTTGCTCACCGCCTTGTCGGTCACATGGAGCCGGTCCGCCAGCTCCCTCTGGGTCAGGCCTTGCTCCCTCCGAAGCTGGGCTACAAACTGTCCAAACTGCGTGTTGTCCAAGAAAATCGCTCCTTTTCTGTTATCTCTCCCCGCTATCATAGGGGAAACCGGCAAATAAGGCAACCTACGAAAAGTAGAATGAAAAATTGTGGGAAAAACCGCATAAAACCGGGAGAAGCCGCCCATATTAACCGGGAAAACACAGAGAAGGAGGCGAGGGGATTGGCGGACAGCGAACAGCTCCCGGCGGCGGAGCAGCCCCTGGAACACAGCATAGAGGGGCAGCAGCCTATTGTGGACTTCGGTTCCTCCCTCATCCAGTCCCAGCGAGGAACCGTCCATGTGCTCACCATTGTGGGGCAGATTGAGGGGCACCAGGTACTGCCCCCCACCAGCAAGAGCACCAAGTACGAGCACGTAATGCCCCTTCTGGCTATGGTGGAGGAGAGCGACCAGATCGACGGTCTGCTGGTGCTGTTGAACACGGTAGGCGGGGACATTGAGGCGGGGCTAGGCATTGCGGAGCTGATTGCCAGTATGTCCAAGCCCACTGTCTCCCTGGTGCTGGGGGGCGGCCACTCCATCGGAGTGCCCCTGGCGGTATCCGCCAAGCGGTCGTTTATCGCACCCTCCGCGGCCATGACCATCCACCCGGTGCGCCTCAACGGCCTGGTGATCGGAGTGCCACAGACCTTCTACTACTTCGAGCGGGTTCAGGAGCGGATTACCCAGTTCGTAGTGGCCAACAGTCATGTGAAGCGAAAGGACTTTACAAGACTGATGCTACAGACCGGGGAGCTGACCGCAGACGTGGGCAGTGTGATCTACGGGGAGGAGGCGGTGAAGCTGGGCCTGATCGACGAGATCGGCGGTCTGTCCGACGCGCTGAAATGTCTCCACCAGATGGTGGAGGAGAATAGGAGTGCAGCTACCTCCCCTCCGTAGGGCCCCCGCAGGCGAGGCGGCGTGTCTGCCCCGAACAGGAGTTTTGCCAGGGGCAGAAGCTTGAGCAGGGAGCAGAGGTGGCACGCCGAAGCCCGGATCCCCACAAAAAATGGCCGCCCGCAGGCGGCCATTTTTTGAAGTGATAGAGCATGACAGAGCTTCCGCCCATTCTGCGGCAGCCCCATGGGGTCAATTCTCCAGCTTCTGTTCGTTGATAACGTCCAAAAACTGGCTGTACTCCATGTTCTGCATGGTATTGATCAGGGCGTTCAGGTGTTCGTACATCAGGTGGGAGGCCTGCTCCGGGTCGTGATTTTTGATGGCCTCAAAGATTTGGCTGTGGAACAGGTTGGAGCCCACCAGGGTATAGTCCATGAAGGAGAAGTGGACATAGGCCGCATGTTGCATCATCACCAGCTTCAGCAGCTGAAAAATCACAGGGTTTCTGGCGATCTCCGCAATTTTGAAGTGAAACTCCAGGTTTTCGTTTTCCGCCGGCCTGCCCAGGGAGCGGATCCGGCGGTACTTCTTCAAAATATCGTCGATGCTCTGGATGTCCGCCTCGGTGGCCCGGATGGCGGCCAGCTCCGCGGTCTTGACCTCCAACAAAATGCGGGCCTGAAGGATGTCCAGATAGACCTGCTTGTCGTTTTTGGAGAACAGGTCCAGGAGGATGTCCACCGACTCCTTGGAGTTCATGCTCTGCTGGAGGAGCTGCAGATAGCTGCGGCCCTCCTCCGTCAGGATGCGCCCCTTGTTGCTGACCTTCTCCAGCAGGCCGCGCTGCTCCAGATTATGCAGCTCCCGGCCGATGCTGGCCTGAGACGCGTGGATCTGGGAGCAGAGAAAGCTGGCGCCCACAGGGGTGTTCAGCTGTGCAATTTTTTCTAAAATGAGGTATTCTAAATTGTCCTGGTTCATAAATCCCCCGGCTCACTGTGTTTTTTTTATCTTACTCGATCAAAAGCGGAATTGTCAATAGGAGAGCGCAAATTCCCAGGAGAAAAGCGGGGGAGGAGGGGAAAAGGGCTGGGGGAAGCGCTGGCTCCTGCGCTACAATACAAAACTGGAAATTTTGCAATCTGAGGGAACGGAAGTTGTATCTTGACAAAGCTGCGTCAAAGGGTGTAAAATACCTTCCAACAAAAGTGCTGTGGCTCTGCCGCAGCACTCTTTTTTTCTTAGAACATAGATTTGATTTTACAAGGTGCCCTTCTTATCAAAGGCAAAGGACGGCAAGCAGCAGACACTATA
>CALXGD010000162.1 GCA_944387745.1 uncultured Oscillospiraceae bacterium | reverse complement strand
GGGTGAGATATTCAAAGACGATGGACAGCTCCTGATCGGTCAAGGGCTGCATGTGGTTCTTGGGGGGATGCCCGTGCTGGGTCAGAATGTCCATGATCTCTTTGGAGGGGATCTCTTTGGATCCCCGCTTAAAATCTTTGGCAACCTTGTGAATGGGATATTTAATCGTCATATGGGGAGCCACCTCGTTTCTTAGGGATGATGCCGGAGCTTACCGGACAGCCTGCGGCCGCCTGGGCCTGGTTTGTGGGGACTGCCGGGGCGGGAGGGACGGTTGTTGTCCCTGTGCTGCCCGGAAGGGGGATGAGCGCCCCGTGCCGGACTGTGGGCGGACCGGGCGGTTTTTGCTTTCTTAGGGGTGCCCTCTCTGGCCGGGGCCGGCACAGCCCAGGGCTTCCGCTTGCCCTCCCGGAGATTTTTTTCGTGCTGCCGCTTCTCCCGCTGGCGCTGGAGAACGCGGTCCGCTCTGATCTTCAGCTGCTGGGCGGCGGAGCCGTACTTTTCCGGATCCCGGGCCGCCAGTTTCTGGGCCAGGGTGGAGGCAAAGCCCGCATCGGTGAGAGCCAGCATGGCGCAGCTCCTCCGGCCCAGCATCAGGCCCAGCTCTGCCTTGGTGAAGGGGAGGTCCAGCCACAGCACGTTCCCGGCCTCTCCAAAGTGGCCGGCCCGGCGGTAGGTGTTGGCGGCGGCGTCGGCGGCCAACAGCACCAGCTTGGCCTGCTTTCCCCGGCAGGCGGACCCCACCGGCTCCTCTCCGATCTCCAGCCGGCCGGCCTTCCGGGCCAATCCAAGCAGGTGGAGAATGGGATCATTGGGCATCGGGGGGCACCTCCTTCATCTGGGCTTCCAGGGCCTCCCACACCTCAGGGGGAAGGGGGGCGGAGAAGGCACGCTCCAGAGCTTTGGATTTTCTGGCCTTGGCCAGGCAGGCCGGGTTGGGGCACACATAGGCCCCACGGCCGGGAAGCTTGCCCCGGAAGTCCAGGGAGACCTGCCCCTCCGGCGCGCGTACCACCCGGATCAGCTCTCTCTTGGGCTTCATCTCCCGACAGCCTACGCACTGGCGCATGGGTATTTTCTTGGGCACAGTTCCGCACCACCCTTTTGGATAGAGTTGAGAGTGAAGAGTGGAGAGTTGAGATAGGAGATAGGAGGTATCTTCACTCTCCACTCTCAACTCTTCACTCTGTTAAAATCAAGTTTCTTCCAGCGCTTCCGCGTCATCAGCCTGGGCAGCTTCCTCCGCAGGAGCTTCGGCCTCGTCAGCAGGGGCCTCCTCCACAGCGGGGTCCTCCTGAAGTTCCTCAATGGGCTCCAGGGGGGCGGAGGCGGGCTTAATGTCGATCTTATAGCCGGTGAGCTTGGCGGCCAGACGGGCGTTCTGGCCCTCCTTGCCGATGGCCAGGGACAGCTGGTCGTCAGGCACCACCACCCGGCAGCTCTTGCCGTCAGGGAGAGGCTCCACGCTGATCACATCGGCTGGGGCGAGGGCGGCTGCAATGTACTCTGCGGGGTCCTTGGACCATTTGATGATGTCCATCTTCTCGCCCTTGAGCTCATCCACAATGGTGTTCACCCGCTGGCCCCGAGGGCCCACGCAGGCGCCGATGGGGTCCACGTTGGGGTCGGCGGACCATACCGCCAGCTTGGTGCGGGAGCCCGCCTCCCGGGCGATGGACTTGATCTCCACCGTGCCCTCGGCAATCTCAGGAACCTCCAGCTCAAACAGGCGCTTCACCAGGCATGGGTGGGTGCGGGAGATGAGAACCTGGGGCCCTTTGGTGGCCCTGCGCACCTCCATCATATAGACCTTCAGCCGCTGGCCCTCCACATAGTGTTCACCCTTCACCTGCTCGCTGGGGCCCAGATATGCGTCGGTGAATTCAGAGCCGGAGCGGATGCGCAGGGTAACCGCCCCATTTCGGGGGTCGATGCGAATGACCTCGCCGGTGAGCAGCTCCTGGGCCTTGGAGGAGAACTCATCGTACACCATGCCCTGCTCCGCCTCTCGGATGCCTTGGATGATGACCTGACGGGCAGTCTGGGCGGCGATGCGGCCGAAGTTTCGGGGCTTGATCTCTACGCGCACTACGTCCCCCAGCTGGGCGTGGGGAAGGGCGGCCCGGGCCTCCTCCAGGCTGATTTCGGTGGAGGGGTTATCTACCTTTTCCACCACATCCTTTTTCAGGATCATGCGTACGGTGTTGGTCACGGGATTGGCGTCCACCACCAGGTTGTCGCCCACCCCCTCGTGGTCCCGCCGGTAGGCGGAGATGAGGGCCTGGGTGATCTTCTCCATCATATAGCCGGGCTTAATTCCCTTCTCCTGCTCAATCTGAGCAAGAGCGGCGAAAAACTAGGGACCGTCCAACTCATTGTTATTGACCTTTTTCGTCGTATTTTGAACCACGGATTTCTCCTCCTCAAATGCCTCAGAAGCGGGGGTAGAGCCGCACCTGGGCTACTTCTTGCTTAGAAAACGTCATGGGTGAACCGCCCACATCCAGGACCACATCCCCGTTGTCCCAGGACTGGAGCTGTCCCACATAGTCTTTGCGGCCCTCTCGGGCGCGATACAGGCGGACCTCCACCTCGGCCCCCTGGAACTGGGCGAAGTGCTCCGGCTTCTTCAGTACCCGGTCCGCCCCGGCGGAGGATACCTCGAAGGTATAGCTCCCCTCGATGGGGTCAGTCTCGTCCAGCTTGTCGGACAGAGGACGGGAGACCGCCTCGCAGTCGTCAATGGACACGCCCCCCTCCTTGTCGATGTAGACCCGCAGAAACCACTCCCCGGCCTCTTTCACATACTCTACGTCCCAGAGGGTACAGCCCGCCGCCTCCACATAGGGGAGGGCCAGCTGAGCCGCAATGTCAGTTACCTTTGCCATATATGCCTCCTGTTGAATGCCGCCCTGTGCGACAGGGAGGGGCAGCTTGCCCTTTATTCAAGGAAAAAGAGCGGAGCCGAAACCCCACTCTAGCCAATACTACCATAATTTACTTTTTTACTATACCATAGCCTGAGCCAGATTGCAAGAGGAAAGTAAAAGATATTTTTGAGCTCTGCCCGTCACGCAAAGGCGGGCCCGGATTCAGGTTGCGGGTTCCCGCCCCTGCGGGACGGGAACCCCGGAAAAAGCAAGGGGCAGAAATGGAAAAGCGGAGATGGAAAACAAAAGCTTCAGCGGGCGGAGCTGAGAGGGGGGAGGGCGTTAAAGGCCGGACAGAATGTTCAGGGGCGGGCCGTCCAGGTACACCACCCGGTCCGCCAGGGTCCGCACCAGCTCCTCGTGGCTGGACAGGAGCACCGGCGTGCCCAGCTTCCTCAAAGCGGCCATCAGGGCTTTTACCCGCTCACCGTCCACACCGGTGAAGGGCTCGTCCAGCAGGTACAGCCTTCCCCCGAAGGCCAGGGTCCGGGCCAGAGCCAGCCGCCGCTTCATCCCTCGGGACAGGGCGGCGGGGTAGGCGGCTTTTTCCGCCTCCAGTCCAACGAGAGCCAGCCAGCGGCCCGCCTCACCACGGCGGGCCTTGGGCAGCACGTCTAGGATGTGCTGCTCCGCCGTGCGCCAGGGGAACAGCCGGTCCTCTTGAAAGAGAAAGGCGGTCTCCCGGGGGGAGAGGCCGGCGATGGTCCCCCCCTGTGGCCGCTCCAGCCCGGCGATGCACCGCATGAGGGTGGTCTTGCCGCAGCCGGAGGGGCCGGACAGCACCGTCACTCCCTCCAGGGGCAGGGTGAGGGGGAAGTTTTCCAGCACCTGCTTCTCCCCATAGGACAGGGTGAGCTGAGAAATCTCAAGCACAGCCGTTTCCCCCTCTCTTTTGGATGAGACGGACCAGCACCCGCTCCATGAGCAGGCTCAGGGCGATGACCACCGCCGTCCAGGCAAATAGGTCCGCCGTCTCAAAGGCCTGCTTGGCGTGGTTGATCTCCGTGCCGATGCCCGGCCGGGGGAGGCACAGCACCTCGGCGGCCACCCCCGACTTCCAGGCCAGCCCCATGGCGGTGGTGAGGGCGGAGCGCAGATAGGGGGTGAGGCTGGGCCAGTACACCAGCCGGAAAATTTTCCGCCGGGAAAAGCGGTAGGCCCGAGAGAGTTCCAAAAGCTGG
>CALXGD010000161.1 GCA_944387745.1 uncultured Oscillospiraceae bacterium | reverse complement strand
GGTACTTGTCAAACTCGATGCCCGAGGAGACCAGCAGCAGGCCCTTCATCTTCTCCAAGGTGGAGCTGGCGTAGTAGCACAGAGACAACTTCTCCCGCACATTCAGAAAGAGCTTGGACAGAGGGGTGGCCCCAAAGACCGCGTTGCACAGCACCAGGGCGGGGTAATCCTCCTCCCAGCAGGTGACACCGCCGGTGCGAAAGCCCAGAGCCAGCTTGCCCTGAGTCACGTCCATCCGCTCCTCCCTGACCGCCGGCTCCGGGGTGGCGTGGAGACGGATCTCACAGTCCGGCGTCAGCCGGTCCTCCCGCTGGGGCAGATCCCTCAGGGCGGCGCGGAAGGCCGCCTCCACCCGCTCCGGCTGGGCGGAGCCGCAGCAGTAGAGCTCCACCTGCGCTGTGGACAGTAGATCCTGATACCTCTGCCACAGGCTCTCCGGCGTGACCGCGTCCGCACTCTCCTCATCCCCCAGCTTGTCCACTCCAAAGGCCTCCCCCTGGCACATGAGCTGGGTGAGGCGGGCGAGGACATAGCTGCGCTTGTCATTCATCTGGGCTCGAATCCGGTTTTTTAAGTTTTCCCGCTCTCCGGACACATAATCGGGGCAGAATCTCCCATCCTGAGTCCTGGGGCGGAGCAACAGCTCCCCCAACAGGGCAGCCGCCCCCTCCAATACCGGCTCCCCCTCCAACGTGTAGGCGTCATCCAGGAAGCTGGCAGCAAAACCTACACACTGGGTCTCCCCCTTTTTGCGTACCAGCGGGCTAATGACTCCGCCGTACAGCCGGTCCAAGGCGGCAGACAAGCTCTCCAGGTCCGGGTGATCGGCTGTGCCCCGGCGGAGCACCATAGGCACCAGAGCATTGGCCGCGGCCGTCTCCCCCTGAAGGGGGGCCAGCAGGGTGAGGGACAGGTAGGTACTTTTAAACTTTTGGGTATGCACTGTGCGCAGCCACACCCCCGGGAACAGCTCCCGCCGTAATTCTTCCATGGGGCTTCCTTTCCTTGGGATCTCTGTCCCAACGCAAAGTTGATGAAAAATATTATACCATTCTTTCCTATAAGAATCAATTTTTACTTCCTGAGAAAGGGGTTTCTTTTGCCTCCCCCCTCATTTTCCCCTGCCCATGGTGGAATATACCAAAAGCCTCCGCCGGAACCCCGGCAAATTCAGATTGACAAACGACAGAAAATGTGATATGATTCCGTTTGTAAAGTTTTATCGCTTTACATTCCTGTGGAAGGGGGCATGGAATATGAAAAGCCAGGCATACCGAATGGCCCTTCTCTTTGATTTTTACGGAGATGTGCTCACAGACCGGCAAAAGGAATTCTATGACCTCTATTACAACGAGGACCTGTCCCTGGCAGAGATCGCTGAGAACTACGGCATCACCCGCCAGGGTGTCCGGGATGTGATTGTCCGGGCGGAGGCCATCCTCACCGACTTGGAGGACAAGACGGGCCTCATTAAACGATTCCACGCCATGCAGAAACAGTTCCAGGAGATGGAGGCCGCCGCTCAGCAGATTTTAACGCTCAGCGCCCGCTATGACGACCCAGAGCTGGAGAGCCAGGCCCGAAAAATTCTGGAGCTGGTCCAGCAGATGGAGAAGGAGTGACTCATGGCATTTGAGGGACTGACCGAAAAGCTCTCCGCCGCCTTTAAAAAGCTGCGGGGAAAGGGCCGTCTGTCCGAGGCTGACGTAAAGGAGGCCATGCGGGAGATCCGCCTGGCTCTCCTCTCCGCCGACGTCAGCTATAAGGTGGTCAAGCAGTTCATTGCTCAGGTCACGGAGAAGGCGGTGGGGGCCGATGTACTGGAGGCCCTCTCCCCCGCCCAGCAGATCATTAAAATCGTCAATCAGGAGCTCACCGATCTCATGGGCGGCGCCGCCGCCAAGCTGACCATTGCCCCGAAGCCACCTACAGTGGTGATGATGGTGGGCCTCCAGGGGGCCGGCAAGACCACCAACTGCGCTAAGCTGGCCGGCCTAATGAAGCGGAAGGAGGGCAAGCGCCCCCTGCTGGCCGCCTGTGATATCTACCGCCCCGCCGCTATAAAGCAGCTGGAGGTGGTGGGAGCACAGCTAGACATCCCTGTGTTCCAGATGGGCCAGGCCGACCCGGTGGACATTGCCAAGGCCGCTATCTCCCATGCCAAGGAGCATGGCAATGACCTGGTGTTTCTGGACACCGCCGGCCGTCTCCATGTGGACGAGGAGCTGATGGACGAACTGCGGCGCATCAAGGCAGCAGTGGAGCCCACAGAGATCCTGCTGGTGGTGGACGCCATGATCGGCCAGGACGCGGTGAACGCGGCAAAAGCCTTCGACGACGCCCTGGACATCGACGGAGTGGTGCTCACCAAGCTGGACGGCGACGCCCGAGGCGGCGCGGCATTGTCTATCAAGGCCGTCACTGGCAAACCCATCAAGTTTGTGGGCGTGGGGGAAAAGTTGGACCAGATCGAGGTGTTCCACCCCGACCGTATGGCCAGCCGCATCCTGGGTATGGGCGACGTGCTCTCTCTCATTGAGAAGGCGGAGCAGAACTTCGACCAGAAGAAGGCCATGGAGCTCCAGGAGAAGCTGCGGAAGAACAAGTTCACCCTCACCGACTTCTATGAGCAGATGTCCCAGCTGCAGAATATGGGCTCTCTCACAGAGCTGGCTGGGATGCTCCCCGGGGTAAAGGCCTCCGATCTGGAGGGTGCCAATCTGGACAACGGCATGTTCAAGCAGATGTCTGCCATCATCCAGTCCATGACCCCCTATGAGCGGGAGAACCCCTCGGTGCTCAACTCCAGCCGGAAAAAGCGCATTGCCGCCGGCTCCGGCACCCAGGTGGTGGATGTAAACCGCCTTCTGAAGCAGTTTGAGCTGCTCCAATCCCTGACCAAGCAGTTCTCCGGCGGTAAGCTGCCGCGGAATCTGCGGAAGCGGATGGGGAAGAAGGGCGGTATGATGCCCGGAATGGGCGGCGGGATGCCGGGAGGCTTCCCCTTTTAAGGTCGGTAAAGCGCCGAGGGCGCTTTCCATATAAAAGATAAATTCATTTGGAGGTGAATATAAATGGTCAAAATCAGACTGCGCCGCATGGGTGCGAAGAAGGCCCCCTTTTACCGCATCGTTGTGGCTGACTCCCGCTATCCCCGGGACGGCCGTTTCATTGAGGAAATCGGCACCTATAACCCTGTGGTCAACCCCGCTGAGCTGAAGGTGGACGTGGACCGGGCCCAGGCCTGGATCAAGACCGGCGCTCAGCCCACGGATACTGTCCGTGATCTGCTGAAAAAAGCCGGCGCACTCTAAGGCTGGAGGTCTGTGCACAATGAAAGAGCTTCTGACCTATGTGGCTCAGAATCTGGTGGATCGTCCGGAGCAGGTCTCCGTCACAGAGATCCAGGCCGACGGCGAGACCATTCTGGAGCTGCGCGTCGCCCCGGAGGACACCGGCAAGGTGATCGGCCGCCAGGGCCGCATCGCCAAAGAGATCCGCACTCTGATCCGCTCTGTGGCCCAGCGGTCCGGCAGGCGTATCTCAGTGGAGATCGTCGATTGACCCCTTCTAACAAGAGTCTCCTGCCCGCGCCCGCGCGCCGCAGGAGATTTTTTGTAGGTCCCAAAGGAGGTTTTCTCCATGAAACAGCAATACCTGGAAGTTGGAAAAATCACAAATGTTCACGGCATCATGGGAGAGGTGCGGGTACAGCCCTGGGCGGACTCCCCTGACTTCCTGTGCCAGTTCAAGACCCTCTATGTGGACGAGACTCACTGGCCCATTCAAGTGGAGCGGGCCAGAGTACACAAAAATATGGTGATTTTAAAGCTCCACGGCGTCACTGATGTGAACAGCGCCCTGGCCATGCGCAACGCGATCCTCTACATCGACCGGAAGGATGCCCACCTTCCCCAGGGCAGCTTCTTTCTGGCCGATCTCATGGGCATGGAGGTGCGTGACGTTGAGACCGGCCAAGTGCTGGGTAAAATCGCCGACGTGCTCACACTCCCTGCCAACAACGTGTATGTGGTCAAGGGCGGGGAGCGGGAGTGGATGATCCCCGCAGTGGATCAATTCATCGTTCAGGTCAATGTGGACGAGGACTATATGCTGGTCCGCCTGATGGAGGGACTTTGAGGCAGCTGCCCTGCTACTCTACTCAAACCCTCCGCTGGCCGATGGCCCAGCAGACAAAAAGAATCCCCTGTCTCCCATGGGAGACAGGGGATTTTTGATTGAATTTCCAATCAGCCGCCAAAGACCTTGATCATAAAGCCTGCGGCCACTGCGGAGCCGATCACGCCGGCCACATTGGGACCCATGGCGTGCATCAGCAGGAAGTTGGCAGGGTTCTCCTTCTGGCCCACAACCTGGGACACACGGGCGGCCATAGGCACGGCAGACACACCGGCGGAGCCGATCAGCGGGTTCACCTTGCCCTTGGTGAGGATATACATCACATCGCCGAAGATCACGCCGCCGGCGGTGGACAGGCAGAAGGCGAACAGGCCCAGGAAGATGATCTTCAGGGTGTCACCAGTCAGGAACGTGTTGTAAGTGGCCTTGAAGCCCACGGAGAGGCCCAGGGCGATGGTGACGATGTTCATCAGCGCGTTCTGAGCGGTGTCGGACAGGCGGTCGCACACGCCACACTCCCGGAACAGGTTGCCCAGCATGAGCATACCGATCAGGGGGGCGGTGTCGGGCACCAGCAGGATCACAAAGATGGTGACCACCACGGGGAAGATAATTTTCTCCGTCTTGGAGACATTGCGCAGCTGGCTCATCTTGACCTTGCGCATCTCCTTGGTGGTGAGCAGCTTCATAATGGGGGGCTGGATCAGGGGAATTAGGGCCATATACGAGTAGGCCGCGATGGCGATGGCCGGCAGCAGCTCAGCGGCCAGCTTGGAGGCGGTGAGAATCGCCGTAGGGCCGTCCGCGCCACCGATAACGCCGATAGCTGCGGCCTCACAGGGCTTAAAGCCCAGTAGTAGGGCCAGCAGGAAGGCGGTGAAGATACCCAGCTGTGCGGCAGCGCCCAGCAGCAGGGACATGGGGTTGGCCAGCAGGGGACCGAAGTCTGTCATAGCTCCGATGCCCATAAAGATGATGGACGGGTAGATGGCGTACTGAAAGCCCTGATAGACCACCCACATAAAGCCTACGCTGCCGGTGTGACTCACCGCGTCATACACTGGCTCGTTGAACAGACCCGTGAGGGGCAGGTTGGCCAGCAGCATGCCAAAGGCGATGGGGACCAGCAGCAGGGGCTCAAAGCCCTTGCCGATGCCCAGGTACAGCAGCACACAGGCCACAATAATCATCACCAGCTGGCGCCAGTCGGTGGGGATGGCGGCAAAGCCAGACCCCTCCATAATTTTTGTCATTACGGTAGTAAAGAAAGTCATACTCTGTCACCCTCCTCTCAGCCCAGCGTGACCAGCAGGTCGTCGGTGTTTACAGTCTGTCCGTTGGTCACGGCAATCGCCTTTACGGTGCCGGCCGTGGGAGCAGAAACTTCGATCTCCATCTTCATGGCCTCCAGCACGATCAGCACGTCGCCGGCCTTGACACTCTGACCCACAGAGCACTCAATCTTGAAAATAGAGCCAGGCATGGGGCTGTTCACCGCCGTCTCGCCGGCGGCCACTGTGACAGGAGCGGCAGCGGGGGCCGGGGCGGGCTCAGCGGCGGGGGCGGGGGCAGGCGCGGGAGCCGGAGCCGGAGCCGGAGCGGCCACGGGGGCGGCCACAGGGGCCGCGGGAGCGGCGCTCACATTGGTGATCCGGAAGGAGTTGGGGGACATGCCAGACTCCTCCGCAATGGCAGCCATCATCACGGCCACCAGCTCACCCTCATCCACCTGAGGCGCGGCGGGAGCCGGCGCGGGAGCAGGAGCCGCCGCAGATTTAGCAGCGGGGGCGGCTGCGGCGGAGCCGGAGCCGCTGACTCCATTGACGATACGGGAGATAATCATAATGACCAGAGACAGGATGACCAGCATCAGGAATACGACCACCATGCCGCAGACAGCCACCATCAGGGCCTCTGGAATCGTCAATGGACTAAAGGGATCCAGAATTGCTTTTCCAACACTTGGCATACTTGCTACCCCCTAAATTAACCCAGGGTAACCAGCAAGTCGTCGGTATTCACCGTCTGGCCGTTGGTGACAGCGATGGCCTTCACGGTGCCGGCCACAGGAGCGGAGACCTCGATCTCCATCTTCATGGCCTCCAGCACCACCAGCACGTCGCCGGCGTTCACGCTCTGACCCACAGAGCACTCGATCTTAAAGATGGAACCGGGCATGGGGCTGTTCACCGGGGTCTCACCGGCGGCCACTGTGACAGGAGCGGCAGCGGGGGCCGGGGCGGGAGCAGGTGCAGCAGCGGGAGCGGGTGCGGGAGCGGGGGCCGGGGCAGGTGCAGCGGCAGGAGCCGGAGCGACAGGCGCGGCCATCACAGGCGCAGCAGCGGGAGCAGGTGCAGCGGCCCCTGTCTTTTCCACGGTGACGCTGTAAACCTTGCCATTAACAGTGACATTGTAGTTCATAGCTATTTCCCCTTTTCAGAATGTTGACGCAGGCACTCCGCCCCCTGCGGTACGAGCTGGGCGGACCCTGCCTGGTCCCTCCGCATGAAGGATTTCATTCATGCGGAGGGCCATATTTGGCTTATTGTAGCATTTCTGCAGTTCATCTGTCAAGAAGCAGATTGGAAAACCTGACCTTCTTTTCCAAAATTACAGCACGTCGGCAAAGGCCTGAATGGCGGTGCTGGCCTGGCCGAAGTCCCGCATCTGCTGGTCCACGCCCAGCTTGATGTGGGGGATGCCGGCGTCGTCCAGTGCCTTCTTCAGATAGGGGTACTCCATCTCCTCGGGGTCGCAGAACTGCTGCATGAACAGCACAAGACCCTGGGCGCCGGAGTCCTTCACCATCTGCACCACATAGTCGGCGCGGCGGTTCTTGTTGGAGTACTCATCGTACAGGAGCACGTCGTAGTCCTGGTCGGCAAACTGCTGGGCCAGGGCCATCATGGGATCGCCCTCCTCGCTGGCGTCCACCCGGAAGGAGCGGCTCTCCTGGGCCACGTCGTCGGCGGCA
>CALXGD010000160.1 GCA_944387745.1 uncultured Oscillospiraceae bacterium | reverse complement strand
GTGGTCCAGGAGCGCTACTCCGTCCACCGCATGGCGGACGACTGCCTCGGCGTCTATGAACAGGTGCGCCGCCGGAAGTACCGCGTAGTAATGAGCGGCTACTACGGCTTCTCCAACGCAGGGGACGATGCCATCCTCCAGTCCATCCATGCGGGGATTGCAGAGGCCAGCCGGGATGTGGCAGTGACGGTGCTCTCCCATGATCCGGCCCTCACCCGAAAGCTGTGCGGCTTAGAGGCGGTGCCCCGCTTCCGCCTGGACAAGGTCCTGCGGGCCCTGGGACAGTGTGACGCCCTTCTGTCGGGAGGGGGGAGCCTCCTTCAGGACCGGACCTCCACCCGGTCCCTGCTGTACTATCTGGCCATCATCCGGGGGGCGGAGCTGTTCCACAAGCCGGTGATGCTCTATGCCAACGGTATCGGTCCGGTACAGAAGCCGGCCAACCGCCGGCGGGTGAAGCGGGTAGTGGAGCGGGCCGCTTTGGTGACCCTGCGGGACCAGGGCTCCGCCCGGGAGCTGCGGGAGATGGGCGTCCAGCGCCCCGACCTCTATGTGACGGCGGACCCGGTGTTCAACCTTCCCCCCGCCCCGGAGGCGCGGGGACGGGAGCTGCTGGCCTCCGCCCGGCTGCCGGAGGGAGCGCCCTTTGCGGCGGTGTCCGTGCGGGACTGGCCGGGGACGGGGGACTTTCCCCAAAAGCTGGCCCGGGTGTGCGACCACCTGCGTCGGGTCCACGGGCTAGAGGTTCTCTTTTTAATGATGCAGCCCGCCCACGACCGGGAGGTCACAGCGCAGGTGCGCCAGGCCATGGAGGAGCCCTCCTATCTGCTGGAGGCAGCCTGCACCCCGCAGGAGCTGATGGCTGTGATCGGACAGGCCAGGCTGTGTGTGGCCATGCGCCTGCACACGCTGATTTTTGCAGCCAGGATGTCGGTGCCCTGTATGGGACTGGTATACGACCCGAAGGTGGAGAGCTACCTCCAGGAGCTGGATATGCCCTCCGCCGGTCGAGTGGAACAATTTGACGCAGAGCGGGCCATTGTCTGCGCAGACGGCCTGATGGAGGACTACGACGGACTGCTCCTCCGCCTGCGGGAGAAATCGAGAGCCCTGGGACAGGCGGCCCAGGAAAATGAAAAATTGCTGCTTCAACTGCTGGACCGCTCTGGTCAGACGGGGAGCAGGTAGCGAAGCGCCCGGACCCATGTCGGTTTTTCTTGGGTCCGGGCGCTTTTTGTGCCGCTTTCGGTTTTACCCCGCATCCCTACGCCTGTGCACCTGCCGGGCTTCCTCGCCCCGCAGGGGACGAAGGAGCCCCTAAAATCGAACTTGGACAGCTGGCTCTTGCAGGATTAAACAAACAATCATTCATATTTGCAAAATTTTTACTTGACAAAATGACTGGAGAAGTTTACAATAATTCAAAGAGCAAGGAGAGCGGTACAGGCTGTCCCATGTCCTGGATTTTCCGTTGCAAGGGAAAACAGGCCGCTGCTATATGGATAGAAAACGGGGTGCATCCGAATGATTCAGTTTAAAATGCAGTTTAGGGCGGCGGATATGGGGAAAAGCCGGAGCAGGACATAGGCACAGAGACGTGCGTTTATGTCAACGCAGTGAGAATGTGTTCTGTTCCGCCGCCTGCATATGCGGGCGGTGGTATTTTTATCTCTGGATTGCTCTTTACTCCCTATGAGTGGGAAAAAGAAAGCGCGAAGCAATCTCAGTTTGCGATGCCGCCTTGTGGAAGGGACGCCGAAATATCCCGTCTCAGGGCGGAGAGAAAAATTGGGAGTATGAAAAAAGGAGGTGAAACGCATGACGATGGTAAAGAGAGAGCCGAACAGCATCTGGAGCCGTGTGCGGGAGGACCGGGATATTGATGATCTGATCTTCGGGGATGAGCTGCATCCCGCCCGGGAGGACGGCACTCCATGCAGTGAACGGTGAACTGGGGCTCTGAAGTGAATTATTCTGCGCAATAAGCACCGCGGCAGTTTTCTTCCCGACTGCCTGCGGTGTTTTTGCTGTTTATACAGGAAGATATATGGAGAAAATCCGGGAGTTTTCCATGGAAAGGACTTGCGTTGCGACGCAAGTTATACTACAATATGGTCAAGTGAGTTTTCCGGCGGGCCTGTCGAGCGGCTTTACAGACCGGAATGCTCAGAGTGCTACGTGAGAAGGCAGATCAGATTTCGAGCAGACCAAAGAGTATTTGGAGGTAGAGTCAACATGAGTAAGGTACAGTTTACAGAGACCGTGCTGCGCGACGCCAATCAGTCGCTGCTTGCCACCCGTCTCCCCTACAGCAAGTTTGAGCCGATCTTAGAGACCATTGATAAGGCCGGCTTCTACTCCGCAGAGGTATGGGGCGGCGCCACCTTTGACGTGTGCCTGCGCTATCTGCGGGAGGATCCCTGGGAGCGCCTGCGGAAGATCCGCAAAAAAATGCCCAACACCAAGCTGCAGATGCTGCTGCGGGGCCAGAATATTCTGGGCTATAAGCACTATCCCGACGATGTGGTGCGCAAGTTTGTGGAGTATTCTGTGAAGAACGGTATCGACATCATCCGTATCTTTGACGCCCTGAACGATGTGCGCAACCTGGAGGTGGCCATCGACGAGACCAATAAGCAGGGCGCCCACGCCTCCGGCACCATCTGTTTCACCACCAGCCCTGTCCACACTCTGGAGAAGAATGTCCAGATGGTAAAGGAGCTCAAAGAGATGGGCGTGAAGTCCATCTGCATCAAGGATATGGCCGGCCTGATGGGTCCCAAGGAGGCCTATGACCTGGTGTCCGCGATCAAGGATGCAGTGCCTGAGCTGCCCCTGTCCATTCACACCCACTGCACCACTGGCCTGGCCTATATGACCCAGCTGAAGGCGGTGGAGGCCGGAGCGGACATTTTGGATACAGCCATTTCTCCCCTCTCCGGCGGCACCTCTCAGCCTGCCACAGAGTCCATGGTGTATGCAGTCCGGCATATGGGCTATGAGGTGGACCTGGATGATAAGGCTCTGGTGGAGATGGCCGACTTCTTTAAAAATGTCCGTGCAGATTTCCTGCAGGACGGTACTCTGGACCCCATCTCTATGGCTACCGATACCCAGTGCCTGAACTATCAGATTCCCGGCGGAATGCTGTCCAACCTGATCTCTCAGCTGAAGATGATGAACGCCATTGATAAGCTGGACGAGGCCCTGGCTGAAACGCCCAAGGTTCGGGCCGACCTGGGCTATCCTCCCCTGGTCACCCCCACCAGCCAGATGGTTGGCTCCCAGGCCGTGCAGAACGTATTGGCAGGCGAGCGCTACAAGGTGGTGGGCAAGGAGGTAAAGGCATACTGCCGCGGCGAGTACGGCCGTACCCCCGCCCCCATTGACCCGGAGGTGCAGAAGAAGATTCTGGGCAACACTCCCCTGGTGGAGGGGCGCTTTGCCGACTCTCTGGAGCCTGAGTTTGAAAAGACCAAGAAGGAGCTGGGCGCCACCGCCAAGAGCGACGAGGATGTGCTGAGCTACATCGCCTTCCCCCAGGTGGCCATGGCCTTCTTCAAGGACCGGGAGGCCGGCTTCCCGCCCAAGGAGGAGAAGAAGGCGGAGCCCCAGAAGGCCGCCGCTCCTGCTGCGCCCAAGGCCGCTGACGTAGCTCCCATCCCCGCCTGGCAGGGACATGTGTACTATGCTGAGGTGCCGGCGCCAGAAGTGCCCGGCTACATCAGCCGTCCGATCCCGACTTTCGCCGCCTCCTACCAGCCCCCCCATCTGAACATGGGCAAGCGGGAGGATCTGACTGGAACCTTTACCGTCACCATCGACGGAAAACCCTTCCAGGTATCTGTGGCCAAGGCGGACGGCCCGGCCGCCCCGGTAGCCGCCGCCCCTGCCGCTCCTGTGGCGGCCCCGGCCCCAGCTCCTGCTCCCGCTCCGGCACCCGCTCCTGCCCCCGCCCCTGCGGCGGCGCCCGCCCCGGCGCCCGCTCCGGCAGCTCCCGTGGCAGCTCCTGCCGCCGGGGAGACGGCGGTGAACAGCCCCATGCCCGGCAGCATCTTTAAGATCGAGTGCCAGGTGGGACAGTCTGTGAAGGCGGGCGACGTACTCATCGTCCTGGAGGCCATGAAGATGGAGATCGAAGTCTCCGCCCCTGTGGACGGCACGGTCAAGTCTATCGCTGTGGCTGGCGGTGCCACTGTGAACACCGACGACCTGCTGGTGGTCCTGGGCTGAGCCTTCCGGGAGTAGACCGTGGGACTGGGCGTCCAGTCCAAAATCGCCGTCATAGGATTCACTTTATTATTGGATTCCGGAAGCTGAGGGCCGTTCCCAATTTGGGGACGGCCCTCTCTGCATATACAGCTGCGGATTTTTGAACACCTTGCTTCTTTTGCGCGTTCTCCACAGGACTGTATTCTTGCAGAAACGCGGAAAATTTGTTATAATCAGTAAGAAAAAGGAGGCGGGAACTATGGAACTGATGCAGACACAGGTTCAAAAGCTGAGTCAGCGGCAGATTCAGAGGGTGGAGCTGCTTCAGATGAGTGCCCTGGAGCTGGAGAGCTGCCTCCGGGAGCTGGCCCAGGAGAATCCAGTGGTGGAGCTGGAGGAGGAGACTCCGGAAGGGGAGCGCCATCAGGAGGATGAGCTGCTTAGCCGACTGAACTGGCTGGAGGACAACGACAGGCAGAACAGCTATTACAAGCGTGTGGATGCGGAGGAGCTGGAGCCCTTAGTCCGAGTGGGCACCTGGGGTGGCCTGGAGGAGACGCTGTACCGCTTTTTGTCCCGGCAGCTGGACCGGATGTGTTTAGACCGAGCGGACGAGGAGACAGTGCGCTATTTGGCCGCCTGCCTGGACGAGGACGGATACCTGAGAATTCCGCTGGAGGAGCTGGCCCGCGGGCTGAAGGCGCCCCTGACCAATGTGGAGCGATGTCTGTCCATTCTCCAGTCCCTGGAACCGACCGGCGTGGGGGCCAAAAATTTATCTCAGTGCCTGGAACTTCAGCTGGACCGGATCCATGAGGCGGGACCCGCCTTGGAGATTGTCCGGCACCACCTAGAGGCTCTAGCCAGAGGGCAGTATCGGGCGATTGCCGGCAAAATGGGCATATCCCTGGAGGAAGTTCTACAGGCAAAGCGGCTCATTCAAGAGCTGGAGCCCCGCCCCGGCGCTATTTTTGAGCAGCCTGGACAGATCCAATATATTTTGCCAGATGTCTTTGTGGAGGAGGATGAGGGAGAGCTGACCGTCCGGCTGAGAAGAGGAGACCGGCCGCCTTTCCGCATCAGCAGCGACTACCGGACCATGCTCCGCACCACAGAGGATAAGGAGGTCCGCCGCTATCTTACGGAGAAACTCCATCAGGCGGAGGAGGTGCTCCGGGCCCTGGAGCAGCGGGAGAGCACCCTGCTTCGGTGTGCCAAGGTCATTGTGGTGCGCCAGGAGGCCTTCTTTCGGGAGGGACCACAGGCCCTGGTCTCTCTCCGCCTTCTGGATGTGGCCGCGGAGCTGGGCCTTCACGAGTCCACGGTCAGCCGGGCTGTCCGGGAAAAGTACCTCCAGTGCAGCCGGGGAGTATATCCACTGAGCTATTTCTTTTCCCGCAGCGCGGCGGCGCAGGGGGACGGGGCAATGGGCGGAACGGCGGCGAGGGAGCTGCTGCGCCGTCTGGTGGAGGAGGAGGACAAGGCGCAGCCCTTGTCTGACCAGAAGCTGTGCCTGCTCATGGAACAGCGGGGCTGTTCCATTTCCCGCCGCACGGTGGCCAAATATCGGGAGGAGCTGGGGATTCCGGGGAGCTCTGGCAGAAGGCGGCGGTAGCGTCTGTCCGATCTGCGGCCGGGCCGTTTCAGCTGTGAGGTTGAAAGTGGGAGATACAAGAGAGGCGTCCTGAGCCGGGGCGTCTCTTTTCTGTAAAAAATGCTGTGTCTCAAAATTAGATTTTCTGTCTCAAATTGATTCTTTTCTCATTTTGAGACCACAGATTGCACTGCGTCCGGCCCTCTCAAGACTTGTAAAATTCCCAATGGAAAATTTTTTTGCAGGATCGCTTCTCTACATTGCGGGTATAAACCGGCGGATTCCTGGACCGATTTCAATAGAGGCACAGCGTTTTGGAGAGTTTTCAAGTCAATTTTGTATGTCCGGAGAACAATCTTCTCAATATTTCTGCGCTCACCTGCGGGAGCGGAAACGCAGGGCGGCGTTGACGCTTTGAAGGTGACCAGTTGGTATTTTTTTTGCTTGTACACTAATAGGGTGGCAGAAGGTAGAAGGACGGGGGCCGAAGGGGACTGCTGCTGCCCCTGTTCCCCTTCGGAGAGAGCAGATGAACGGCGCCCGACGGCTGGCGGAGCCTGCGTGCGTGCGGCATGAAAAAGGAGATGGAGAGACTATGGAGTACATATTTCAGGGACTGGAGCCCCAGGGAGTTCTGGAAAATTTCTGGAAGCTGTCCCAGGTATACTCCCGCCGGGCGGACAACACCCGGGGGATCAGTGACTACTTAGCCCAGTTCGGCCGAAGGCTGGGACTGCGGGTGGAGCAGGACGAGACCACAAACGTCATCATTTATAAGCCCGCCTCCCCCGGCTATGAGAGTGCCCCCACCGTGATGCTGGCGGCGCATATGGATATGATCTGTGCGACCAATCCCGGCGTCGTCCACGACTTTGACCATGAGCCCCTGCGCCTTGTGCTGGACGAGGACCGGGACACCATTCATGCCGATGGGACCACTCTGGGGGCGGACAATGGTTTGGGTATGGCGTTTATTTTGACTGTGCTGGAGTCGGACTCTATTGCGCATCCGGCGATTGAGGCTGTCTTTACCACCAATGAGGAGACGGATATGAAGGGCGCCTGGAATCTCCACTATGAAAAGCTGTCCAGTGGGATCATTCTCAGTATGGACGCGACCCGCCTCTCTCTGGGCGGTGCGGGCGAGCTGGAGCTGGAGCTGTTTTTCAGCCGGGATACCGTCCCGGCCCGGGAGGGGGACCTGCAGGCGGTGCTCTCTGTGGGGGGACTGATCGGTGGACACAGCGGAAAGAACGCCTTTATAGAGCGGGGGAACGCCAATACGCTGCTGGCGCGGATGCTCTCTGATCTCCAGCGCAAGAGGCAGGTGCCCTTCCGTATCATCTCCTTTTCCGGAGGGGACTATACCGCCTGCACGCTGGCCCGGGAGGCGGCGTGTACCCTGAGTTATCCGGCCTCCTATCAGAGCACAGTGGAGCGCGCCGCGGAGGAGTGGCAGGAGATTTATCAGAGGGAGCTGGCTGTCCCGGACCCGGGGGTCAAGGTCTCCCTAGAGCGGTCCGGCGCGTCTGCGCCGGCCTGCAGCGATGAGGCAACAGACCGCTTCCTCTCCCTGTTGCTGGTCCTCCCCGATGGGCTGTGCTCCCTTCACAAATATTTTGAACACAAATATGAGTCCTGCGTCAATGTGGGGGTGGTGGAGACCCGGGAGGACAGCTTTCGCGTGGTAGTCTGCATCCGCTCTGCTCTGGCGGCTAAGAAGTATTTTCAGCTGGATAAAATCCAGCGCATCTGTGAACTGTTTCAGAGCCGCTGGAATATTCTCCATGACCTTCCACAGTGGGAGTACCAGAGCAATTCCCGTGTGGCGGAGGTGCTGGCCGGTATCTACGGCGACTTGGAGCCCAATGTGGCCCAGGGCACCTGTGAGCAGGGTATTTTCCTGCTGAATATGCCCCAGGCGGAGGCGGTGGGCGTGGGCCCGGTGGTGGAGAACCCCCACTCCCCCAACGAAAGGATCTCTGTGTCCAGGGTGGCAGATGACTGGCAGCGCTTTCTGAAGGCTCTGGCCGCCCTGAAGGACTATTGAGCCGGTTTGCCTGCCCGCTGGGCTCCAGCTCCTACAGGCCTTGTGATTTGAATATGGAACATTGCCAGAGCCGATTTGCCTGTGCTATAATGTCCCAAACAGGGAAACGGGGAGGGGACTTTATGCAGTCTATCCTTTTCCGCATGCAGGAGACCGCACAGCAGTATGTGGAGATCCTGCGGGACATTTTGGGAATCGACGTATCGATTATTGACGCGGATCAGGTCCGTGTGGCGGGCAGCGGGCGCATGAGAGCCAGGAATGGGAGCAACATGGCGGCGTACGGCAACATTGTCCGTCACGCCCTTGAGACTGGACAGACAGTTGTGGTGGAGCACGCCTTGGAGGACCCGCTCTGCGCAGATTGCCCCAGCCGGGAATCCTGCGACAATCTGAGTGAGATCTGGAGCCCTATTCTGGTGGACCAGAGGGCTGTGGGAGTGATCGGCTGTGTCTGTCGGGAACCGCGGCAGCAGGAGAGCTTTCTGGGAAAGCGGGAGCTGTTCACGCGATTTTTTGACCAATTTTCTGGCCTTCTAGAGAGTAAGGCCCACGACCTTCTGGCAGCGGAGCGCAGTGAGCATGTGTGCAGATCGCTGGAGCAGATTTTAGGTCGGGTCCAACTGGGTATCCTAATTCTAGACCGCCGGGACCGGGTGGTCAGCATCAATGAATTTGGCAGGAAGATTCTGCATCTGGAGGAAAATGAGGACTGCGGGAGCCTTACTGTTTGCCTGGCCGGGCAGGAGGGGACCAAGGAATATCTGGTCCGAACCGGAGATGTGGTGAAATCCATTGTGGCGGATGTCAATGAGTTGGGCATGGATCCGTACGACCACCTTCTGCTGTTTGCAGACGCGGAGCTGTGCTCCGGCCAGTCCAACGAGCTGCTGGAGCTCTCCTCCTCCAGCCTGAACCGCATTGTGGGGACCTCAAAAGGAATCCGAACCCTGAAAAGGGATATTCGGACTGTGACGGCCTCATGCTCCAATGTGCTGATTACCGGTGAGAGCGGTACGGGGAAGGAGCTAGTCGCCAGGGCTGTCCATGAGGAGAGTCCCCGGAAGAACCGGCCCTTTGTGGCGGTGAACTGTGCAGCGCTGCCGGAGAATCTGCTGGAGAGCGAGCTGTTCGGCTATGTGAAGGGAGCCTTTACCGGCGCCAGCGCCAATGGGAAAGCGGGCCTCTTTGAGACGGCACAGGGAGGGACCTTTTTTCTGGATGAGATCGGCGACATGCCGCTGCCGCTTCAGGCTAAGCTGCTGCGGGTGCTGGAGCAGCGGGAGATCCGGCGCCTTGGGAGCAATGCTGCGATTCCCATTGATATTCGATTCGTTTTTGCCACCAACTGTGATCTGGAGGAGATGGTTCAGGAGGGCGCCTTCCGGAAGGATCTCTATTACCGGATTAACGTGGTCCCTCTTCGGGTGCCCCCGCTGAGGGAGCGGGAGGGCGATGTGCGTCTCATTGCCGGAAGCTTCATCCGCAGGTTTTGCGCCGCCATGGGCAAGACCTGCTCCGGTGTGAGTGAGGACTTTTGGACTGCGCTGGAGGTTTACCAGTGGCCGGGCAATGTGCGGGAGCTGCAAAATACCATTGAATACGCCATCAATATGATGCCGTCCTTCGGCCTGCTCCGCTCCGAGCTCCTTCGCGGCAAACTCTCCCCGTCTGTTGACCGGACACCTGATGCGCCTGTGCCGACGACAGGAGAGGACTGGACCTTGTCTCACATAGAGGCCCATATGATTCGGCAGTGCCTTGCCCAGTATGGAGGGCAGAAGGACGGAAAACGGCTGACTGCGCAGAAATTGGGGATCTCCAGAGCGACGCTGTACCGGAAAATACAGGAATACGGGCTGTAAGCCGGCGGAGTTCCGCCGAGAGATGGTATCAAAATGAGAATATCTCATTTTGATACCATCTTTTCCGGAAAACTCTCAATATGAGATTTTCCGCTGCGGTGTAATATTTGGGGGCACTCACAGTGCCGATGTATTTCCGAATTTTTATTGCTACTCCCTCTCTCTGGGGCGGGGAACACATGGGAATCAAGAAAAAAGAAAACAGAATTTCAAATTGGCACGGTTATTGCTACATAATTTAGCGAATGTTTTTTAAGGAGGGATTCATATGCTGACTGTGGAGCAGGTACACGGGATCAAGCTCCTTGCCAATCCACACTCCGCGGGCGGAGAGCTCCCCAGCTTTTTATCCTGGGAGGAGACGGAGGCGGTCCGCCGCTTTCATCGCTCCATTCCGGATTTTGCACAGACGCCGCTGGTCACTCTACACGGGCTGGCTGAACGGCTTGGTGTTGCTGCTGTATGCGTGAAGGACGAGTCAAAGCGCTTTGGCCTGAAGGCGTTTAAGGGGCTGGGCGGCACCTATGCTCTCTGCCGGATTGTGTGCAGGGAGCTGGGCTTGGACGAGAGGACAGTGACCCTGCATCAGCTGCAGGAGCAGGGGAACCGGGAGAAAATTTCTCAAATGGTCTTTATCACGGCCACCGACGGCAACCATGGCAAAGGAGTTTCCTGGGCGGCTGGACTACTGGGGGCTCAGTCTTACATCTACATGCCGCGGGGCTCTGTGGAGGCGCGGGCACAGGCCATTCGGGATGCCGGGAACGCCGTTGTCGCCATTACGGACCTGGGCTATGACGACACGGTGCGCTATGCGGCGGCCCTGGCGAAGGAGAGGGGCTGGTATTTGGTCCAGGATACCTCCTGGCCGGGCTATGAGACGGTTCCCATGTGGATTATCCAGGGGTACACCACCATGGTCTATGAGGCTCTGGACCAGATGGAGATACAGGGCCTTCGGCCCACCCATGTGTTTCTTCAAGCCGGTGTGGGGGCGATGGCCGGAGGTGTGCTGGGTGCCCTGCGCTGTACATACCCGGAGAGCCCTCCCACAGCGGTCATCGTAGAGCCCAGTGAAGTGGCCTGCATCTTTGAATCCGCCCGGCAGGACGACGGCATGTCCCATAAGGCTATGGGGTCTGAGGTTACAATCATGGCAGGGCTCAACTGTGCTGAACCCTGTCAGATCACCTGGCCGATCCTCCGGGATTTCGCTGATTTTTATGCCGCCTGTCCGGATTGGGTGGCTGCCCGGGGAATGAGAGTGTTGGCCGCGCCTGCTGCAGGGGATCCGGCGGTGGTCTCCGGAGAGTCTGGAGGTGTGACAACTGGCCTGGTTTCTCTGCTGGGTAAGGAGGAGTACGGTCCGCTCCGCAGAGCTATGGGCCTGAGCCGTGACTCGGTGATTCTTTTGATTAACACAGAGGGAGATACGGACCCGGATGGATATGAAAGAGTCGTATATGATGGAGCATATCCCACGCAGCTTCGGTAAAAACCAGCCGAGGACGACCCGCGGGGCCCCAGTGGCTACGGCGAAACCCTGCGGCGGGAAGATGAAAACAGGAAGAACGGAGAAGGAATGACAGTATTATGAAATTTTATGCGGACCTATTTTTGACCTTCGCCAAGGTTGGAGTGTGCACCTTCGGCGGGGGGTATGCCATGCTGCCCATCCTCCAGCGGGAGGTGGTGGAGAAGAAGCGCTGGGTGACCGACGAGGCCATCACTGACTACTACGCCCTGGGTCAGTGCACCCCCGGCATTATTGCGGTGAACACCTCGGTGTTCATCGGCCATCAGCTGCGGAAGGTCCCCGGCGGCATAGTGGCTGCTCTGGGGGTGGTGTTCCC
>CALXGD010000159.1 GCA_944387745.1 uncultured Oscillospiraceae bacterium | reverse complement strand
CAGGGTGAGTCCAGGACGGAGCTGCCGGCCCACAGAGACCGGGACACAGCAAACGGCCGCTATTACGCCGGAGCAGACGGCCGGGTGGCCCGGGGCAGGGAGACCGGCGAGAACGAGTGGGAAAAGTTGGGCCGGGAGCTGCGGGATAGCTGGGACAGCATGATGGACAGTACCGAGAGGGCCGCGCGAGACCTGGAGCGGGACGCCCAGAAAGCCGCCCGGGAGACGGAACACAGGGCCTGACGGCAGGGCGGCCGCACTTCTCTGGAGTGCGGCCGCCCTCCCTGGATTCTGTGGGAAGAAAATAGACAATTCCGTGAAACACCTCTTGCGTATTTGCAGGATTTGTGGCAAAATAGAGCCTGCAATCAAGCGATCCACACAGAAGGGAAGTGGACGGCGTGCGGAAGAGGACAAATTGGCTCATTTGCCTTGCAGCGGTGCTCCTCTGTGGACTGCTGCCCGTTTCCGCACGTGCTGCGGGAGGGACATCCGGCCAGACGGCCACTGTCCTGTTTACCCACGATCTCCACGACTGCTTTTTCCCCCGCATCCAGGAGAGCGGAGAGGAGCGGGGTGGCTTTGCCCGCCTGGCCTCTGCCATCCAAGAGGAGCGGGAGGATCACCCCGGCGCTCTGACGGTGGACGCGGGGGACTTCTCAGCGGGCTCTCTGATTCAGGCCCTCTTCTCCGACCATGCGCCGGAGCTCCAGGCTCTGGGCGCCATGGGCTACGATGTGGTGACCGCCGGAAACCACGAGTTTGACAACGGCGGCACGGGCTTTGGAGAGATGCTGTCTGCTGCGGGAAAGAGTGGCGGCCCCCTGCCCGCCCTGGTGATGGCAAATTACCGCCCGGCGGAGGACAACCCCGACTATTTGGACCTCCAGAGAGCGCTGGCGGCCTACGGCACCCAGGAGCTCCTGGTGCTGGAGCGGGGCGGGGTGACCTACGGCGTGTTCGGCCTGATGGGGGAGAACGCCCATCAGGAGGCCCCGATCTCCGGCTTTGTGCTGGAGGACCCTGTCCAGGCGGCCCAGCGGTGCGTGGAGCAGCTGGAGTCCCGGTGGGCGGAGCTGATCGTCTGCCTGTCCCACAGCGGCACCGGTGAGGCGGGCCCCTCAGAGGACGAGGACCTGGCCCGGGCGGTGGAGGGCATCGATCTGATCGTCTCTGGTCACAGCCACACCACCCTGATGGAGCCCCTGGTGGTGGAGGATACATATATTGTTTCTGCAGGTGCCCACTGTGAAAATTTGGGCAGCATTACCCTCTCCTGGGACGAGACAGGGGAGAAGCGGCTGGAGGATTACCGGCTGATCCCCATTGACAGCCATCTGAGAGAGGACGCGGCCCTGACCGCTATGGGGGAGGACTGGAAGGAGCAGGTGGATATCAGCTACCTGGGGCCCTACGGTCTGAGCTATGACCAGGTTCTCACCAGGAGCGATTTTTTCCTGGCACAGCCCCAGGAGGGAGTGCAGGAGGGCAACGCCCTGGGGGAACTGACTGCGGACGCCTTCCTGTGGGCGGCGGAGCACCTGACTGAAGGCGGGGCGGGGGATGTGCCCATGGTGGCCCTCACCGCCGCGGGCGTGCTGCGGGCTCCCCTGCCCAAGGGGCAGGTCACCGCGGCCCAGGTCTTTGACGTGCTGTGTGTGGGGACGGGGGCGGACGGCACCACCGGCTCTCCCCTGGTGTCCTGTTGCCTCACGGGGAAAGAACTGCGGGCTGTGGCGGAAGTAGACGCATCCATTGCACCCCTGATGCCCGAGGCACAGCTGTATTGTTCCGGATTGGAGTATGAGTTCAATACCCACCGGATGTTTCTAAATAAGGTGACGGAGGCGCGGCTGTATCAGACCGATACTTGGAGCGCGCGCGCCCCCGTCCTCAGCGAAAATGGAGCGCAGGCTGATGGAGAAATGGGCGACCTAGTGACGCACGGGGATAGGACAGCTGCTGACATTGAAAGTGGCCAGCTCTACCGGGTGGTCACCAGCCTGTACTGCGGACAGATGCTCAGTACAGTGCGGGATAAGTCCTTCGGTCTGCTGTCCATCGTGCCAAAGGATGAGGCGGGGAAGCCCATTACGGACTTGGAGTCCCGAATTCTGTATGACTCCTCCGGCCGCGAGATCAAGGAGTGGTATGCCCTGGCGGCCTACCTTCAGTCATTTGGAGAGAGCGGAATTCCCACCTCATACGCCTGGCCGGACGGCCGGAAGGAGGTCAGCCGGAGCTGGAACCCCATTGAGCTCATCAAGAGTCCCAGCCTGCTTACGGTGGGTGTGCTGCTGCTGGCGGTGCTGCTCATCGCGGCGGTGGTGTTCCTAGTGAGCGGCCTGATCCGCCGCCGGCGGAGCGGCCGGTACGGCGGATATCGCCGCAGAAGATTTTTCAGATAGTTATCCCTGCGCGGTACTCCGCGCTGTGATAAGGAGAAGGTTGGAGGGGCCTTAAAGTGTCGTGAACTGCGGCACCTGAAGGTATGACACATAAGGAGGAGAAAGCGTGAAACAGCAGTATCAGATCGTGAAGAAAAAGGTGCTGACGCCAGAGATCAGCCAGATCTCAGTCCACGCGCCGCTGGTGGCAGCCAAGGCAAAGGCCGGGCAGTTCATCATCCTGCGGGTGGACGAGAAGGGGGAGCGGATCCCTCTGACCATCTCCAGCGCGGATCGGGAAAACGGGACCATCACGGTCATCTTCCAGAAGGTGGGCGCCACCACCCTGGACCTGGACCAGCTCCAGGAGGGGGACTGTCTCCATGACTTCGTGGGCCCCCTGGGGGAGCCCACCCATGTGGACGGCTACGGGCGGGTGGCCGTTTTGGGCGGTGGCCTGGGCTGCGCCATCGCTCTGCCGGTGGCCCGCGCCCTCCACGAGGCGGGCAACCAGGTGGATCTGATCGGCGGCTTTAAGACGAAGGATATCGTCATCCTGGAGGAGGAGATGGGGCAGGCCTGCACCGACCTGCACATCTGCACTGACGATGGCACCTACGGCTACCACGGCTTTGTCACCGGAAAGCTGGAGGAGCTTATCAAGAGCGGGGTCAAGTTTGACCACGTGTTCGCCATCGGCCCGCTGATGATGATGAAGTTTGCCTGCAAGCTCACCAAGCAGTACGAGATTCCCACCACTGTGAGCATGAACCCCATTATGATCGACGGCACTGGCATGTGCGGCGGCTGCCGCCTGACCGTGGGGGGCGAGGTGAAGTTCGCCTGCGTGGACGGCCCCGACTTCGACGGCCACCAGGTGGACTTTGACGAAGTGATTGCCCGGAACAACACCTACAAAGATTTTGAGACCAAGGCGAAAGAGGCCCACCTCTGCCGTCTGGGAGGAGGCGCGCTCAATGGCTAATATGCAGATGAATAAAACTCCCATGCCCGAGCAGGACCCCCAGGTCCGCAACCACAACTTCCTG
>CALXGD010000158.1 GCA_944387745.1 uncultured Oscillospiraceae bacterium | reverse complement strand
GTGGACCAACACCAAAAACCCCGCCGCGGGAGCGAGCAGATAGGCAATTCCCAGCCCTCCCAGGGCGGCGGCGCACAGGCCGCTCCCCAGCAGGAGCAGCCACCTGGCGGGAGGTCTGGACAGGCCCGTCACCGAGGCCAGCATCCCCTCCCCCCGTGCGTTGGGCAGGGACAGCGCGCCGAAGGCGGACAGGCACCGGCTGAATACCGGCAGGAACAGAACGGCGGGCCAGAGCGTCTCCATTCCCCCCTCCAGCTGGCTCCACAGCCCGCAGGTGAGCAGAAGCAGCAGAGAGACGTGGATCACCGCAAAGGCCCCCACGTTGGAGTCCTTCAAAATGTCCAACTTCCGCGCCCGGCTCTGGTGGGAGGCGCGGGCGTCCCATACGTCGCAGAAGCCATCCAAATGGATCCCCCCCGTCACCCAGATGGGAGCGGCGGTGAGAATGGCCCCGGCGAGCAGGCCGTTGAGGTCCAGAAGCCGGGCCAGCCACAGCAGGAGCGCCTCCAGCCCCCCCACCGCCAGCCCCACTAGGGGAAAGGCGTAGAGGACAAATCCCCGGCTCCGGCTCTCCCAGTCCAGGTTTGGCATGGGGATGCGGGAGTACAGGGCAAAGGCCATGCCAATGGCCCGCAGGGCTGTCATACGCTTCCCCCCTTCCAGTGGACGGGCAGGCCGCACACCACTTCCGTCACCTGACCAGACTGCGCCGCCAGCGCCCGGTGGAGCTTGGCCATCAGGTCCAGGTAGGCCATCGTCTCCGGCGGGTAGCGCTCCCCGTCCCGGTGGAGGTCGCAGCTTACCACAGCAAAATGCTCCGCCCGGCTTTGCACATGCGCCAGGCCAGCCCAGATGCGGGAAAACGCCCCCTCAACATCCAGCATTTCCTGGGAAAACAACTCGTTGGCCGCCAGGTTCCCCAGATCTTCTAAAAGGACGGCCCCTCCCTCCGGCAGGGGGCAGTCCGCCAAATTCCGGGGGCACTCTAGGGTACAAAACCCCTTGCCCGCCCGGAGGGCACGGTGGCGGCGGATGCGCGCCTCCGCCTCCCGGCCAAAGGGCTCCATAGTGGCGATGTAAACAAGCCCCCCCCGCCGGAGCCGGGCAGTGATCCAGCGCTCCCCATACTCGCTTTTGCCGCTGGCCGCGCCGCCAAAAATCAGGGCGGTCACGGGGTACGCTCCGGGGACAGGCGGGCGGGGACCGTCTCCCCGTCCGGGCGGTAGGCCCCGATGCCCATCCCCCCAAAGGTGGTCATATCCCGGTACACCGCCAGAGCCATATCCAGCAGGGGCATGAGGGCTACCGCCCCCGTGCCCTCCCCCAGATGGAACCCCCCGTCCAAAAGTGGTTCCAGCTCCAGGGCCTCCAGCAGCCTCTGCCCACAGGGCTCCGAGGGCCGGTGGCTGGGCAGCAGAGCCTTTCCGGCGTTGGGGCACAGCCGCACCGCCAGCAGCCCGGCGGCGGCGGAAATGGCCCCGTCCAGAATCACTGGGCGGTTTTCCGCGGCGCAGCCCAAATAAAATCCGGTCATAGCCGCAATGTCAAGCCCTCCAACTTTACAGAGAATGTCCATGGGATCTTTGGGGTCGGGCCGGTTGACCTCCAGGGCGCGCTCCACCGCCCGGCGCTTGCGCGCCAGCCCCGCGTCGGACAGGCCGGCCCCCCGGCCCACCGCCTCCTCCGGGGGCAGGTCCAGCAGGGCGCAGGCCACCGCCGCCGTGGTGGTAGTATTGCCGATGCCCATCTCCCCGGCGGCCAGCAGCCGGAACCCCTGTTCCACCAGCTCCTCCGCCAGCCGGAAGCCGGTCACAACCGCGTCCACGGCGGCGGAGGGGGACATGGCCGGCCCCTGGACCATGTTCCAGGTCCCTCCGGCCATCACAACACGGGACAGGAGGCCGGGCACCGGCGGGTGCCGGACCATTCCCACATCCACAGGAAAGACCTCCACCCCGGCGGCGCGGGCCATGCGGCACACGGAGGACCGCCCCGCCCCCATCGCCTGGACCACGGAGAGCGTCACCTCCTGCCCCGTCTGAGTGACGCCCTCGGCCACCACCCCGTTGTCGGCGCAGAATACCGCCACAGCCTTCCGGGAAAAATCCAGCTCCGAAGTCCCAGCGGCCCCCGCAGCCCGGACCAGCAGGTCCTCCAGCTTTCCCAGGCCGTGGAGGGGCTTGGCGATGGAGTCCCACCGCCGCCGGGCCGCCTCCATCGCCCCCCGGTCCGCCGGGGAGATGGCCGCCATGCGGTTGTACAATCCAGTCCAAGTCATCAGGCAGCTCTCCCTCGATACAATTTACAGGCGGCAACAAACCGGGCCGCAAAGCCGGAATTGGAGGGGAAATACAGGTGGGGAAATCCGGCCAGCAGGTTCCCCCGCCCCACCATACACGCCCAGCGCTCACCGCCGGAGGGCCGCTCCGCCCGGCAGAGGCCGCCGTTTTGGGTGCAGTCCCACCGGTGGAACTCGTGGGCGGCCACAGTCTCCCCCTGTTTCAGATAGGGAGAATTTTCCTGAGCCGTAAGGGTGATGTAGCCGAACCGCTGAAGCCGGGCGGTTTTCACGCCCATTCCCTCCAGCACGCCGGCCATGGGCCAGGCGGTTCCCTCCGGGTCCTCCAGGGTCTTTTGCAGATAGAGGAAGCCGCCGCACTCCGCCAATATGGGCATGTCTCGGGCAAAAGCCCCCTGTACCGCCGTCCGCATGGGGGCGTTTTCGCTCAGCGTCCGGGCGTACAGCTCCGGATACCCTCCCCCCAGGTACAGGCCGCAGGTTTCCTCCGGAAGCGCCCGGTCCTCTACGGGGGAGAAGAATGCCAGCCGCGCCCCCGCCCGGCGCAGCTCGTCCAGGTTGTCCTCGTAGTAGAAGCAGAAGGCCCCGTCCCGCGCCACGGCGATGAGAGGTCCCTCCGGGTCCTCTCGCACAGGGGGCAGGAGGTCCCCCGCCAGGGGCGGGGCGGAGCGGGCCAGGGCCAGGATACGGTCCAGGTCCGCCATCTCCTCCAGCCGGTCCGCCAGCCGGTCCAGCTTCTTTTGCAGGTCTTGAATTTCTCCGGGGGTAAACAGGCCCAGGTGGCGGCTGGGCAGGGCGCACTCCGGCAGATCGGGCAGATACCCGAGCACCGGAAGGCCGGTCTCCCCCTCCAGCGCCGGGGCCAGCTTTTGGGCCAGTTTTTCCGAAGTCTGGTTGAGCAGCACACCGGCGAGCCGGCTGGGCGTGCGGAAGTCCCGCAGGCCACGGAGCTGGGCGGCCAGGGTGAGGGCAGTCCCCCGGGGGCGGACCACCAGGAGGACGGGGGTGTCCGTGGCGGCGGCCAGGCTCCAGCTGCTGGCCCGGTCGGTCATCCCCACCCCGTCGTAATAGCCCATAACCCCCTCCAAAACCGCCAAACCGCAGCCCTGGGCGGCGGCGCGAAGGCGGGTCCGCGCCCCCTCTGCCCCACAGAAAAACAGGTCCAGATTCCGGCTGGGGAGGCCCAGCACCGCCCGGTGGAACATGGGGTCAATGTAGTCCGGCCCGCATTTGAAGGCGCAGGGAGAACCGCCCCGCCGCTGGACCGCCCGGAGCAGGGCGCAGGTCACGGTGGTCTTGCCGCTTCCGCTGGCCGGAGCGGCCAGCATCAGGCGGGGGATAGTTCCCGGCATGTTCTCCCCTCCCCGCAAACAAAATTCCATGTGGTTTATTATACCGGAACTATAGGGAAAAAGCAACGCCCGATTCCCGGGGACAAAAAAACCGGACCGGCTGATGCCGGCCCGGTGGGGAAATGTCTCATGGATTCGGTTTGTCCTTCCGGCGCTTGCGCAGGCGGTATCCATACCAAGCTCCCACTGCCACCGCCAGGAGAACGGCCACTAGGACCAGGTGGTAGGACAGCCACCCCAGCAGCTCCTGTCCCCCCTGCACCAGGCCCCGGAAGCTGGCCGCAGCTCCGGCGGCCAGCCGCGCCCCCAGCCCTGCCGTCTCGCCGGGGGACTGGTCCAGGCGGAGAACCTCCTCCAGGGTCAGGGTGATTGTGGCGTAATCAATCAGGTCGTCGTAGTGCTCCAGATCCACGGTCAGGCTCTGGATCTCATACTCCGTGTCGCTCAGGGCGTTCTCCAGCTCCAGAATGGCCTCCATGGTGTCCGCCTGCTCTAGCAGAGCCAGCAGCCGCGCCTGCTTGGTGCGCTGGGTTTCCAGGCGAGTCTGGGTGTCGGCGTAGGCCTGGCTCACATTTTCACTGTCCTCGAAGCGGCGAACCACATACCCCAGGGTCCCGGACTGGTCCAGGAAGGCGGAGAAGCGCTCCTCCGGCAGGCGGATCACATACTCCCCGTATCGCTCCGCGTTCTGGTTCCGAAGGCTCCCGCCCTCCACCCGGGCGGACTGGAAATAGCCCCCCTGCTCCTCCACCAGGGACTCCAGGGCTGAGACCGCGGAATCAAAGGCCTCCGTCTGCACCTGAAGCTCCGCCCGGCGGATGAGCTTGGCGTTCCTGCTGGGCTGGGCGGCAAAGTTCTCCGTCACCGCCGGCGCCCCGGGGGCCTCGCCTTGGCTCTGGGACTCCTGGGTGGAAAACTGGAGGTTTCCATCGGAAGCCGCCTCGGACACAGCGGTTTCTCCGGCCGCGCTCCCTCCCCCACAGGCGGCCAGCGCCGCCAGCAGACACAGGACCACCAACAAGATTCGGATTCGTTTCATCGCAGCTCCCCTCTCTTTCTATCTCTTCGGCAGGACCCCAGAGGGCCCCTCTGCCTCTATAGACGAAAAATCGGGGGACTGGTTGCGGCAATCCGCAAATTTTTTATTCTCCGCGCCCCAGGCGCGGCTCGCGCTCCCTTGCGGCCGCCGCTAAACGGCCTTCAGCCGCCCAGCTTCACAATGGCGGCCTTGGCTGCCATCTGCTCGGCGTCTTTTTTGCTGTGTCCCTTGCCCTTTCCCCCGGAGACACCGTTCAGGTCCACCTCCACGAAAAAGCGCTTATTGTGGTCGGGGCCCTCCTCCCCGGTGAGACGGTACTTGAGTACCTGGCCGCCCTCCCGCTGAACCAGCTCCTGAAGGGCGGTCTTGTAGTCCCGGGAGCTGTGGAGCCCCTCCACCTCCCGACAGAGAATATACCGCTTAATGATCTTCCGCACAGAGCCGATGCCGCCGTCCAGGTAGACCGCCGCCAGCACCGCCTCCACCGCGTCGGCCTGGATGGAGGGCCGGTGCCGGCCTCCGCCGGCCTCCTCCCCCTTGCCCAGGCGGAGGTAGTCCCCCAGGTGTAGGGCTGCGGCCACCTCCACCAGGCTCTCCTCGCACACCAGGGCCGCCCGGGTGCGGGTCAGCTCCCCCTCCGGCAGGTCGGGGTGGTTTCGGTACAGGTGGTCGGCCACCACCATGCCCAGAATGGAATCCCCCAAGAACTCCAGACGCTCGTTGCTCTGGAGCTTCCCCCGGCTCTCATTGGCACAGGAGCTGTGGGTCAGGGCATTTTCCAGCAGAGCTGGATCCTGAAAGACATACCCCAGCTTTTCTTCTAACGTCGTCATGTTGGTACACTCCCTCTTGTTGGGGCAAATTGGGCAAGCAAAACTCCGCCAGGGGCGGAGCTTTACAATCTATGTCCGAAATTTGCGTCTCTTTCTCAGTCGATTCTGCTCTGTAGGAAGCGGACAAGGTCCCCCACCGTCTTGATAGAGGCGGTATCCGCCTCGGTCAGCTCGTCGATCTCGAACTCCTCCTCCAGGGCCATAGAAAGGTCCACCAAATCCACGGAGTCCGCGTTCAGATCATCCTCAAATGAGGTGTCCATGGTGATGGAATCTGCGTCCACATTGAACTGCTCCGCAATCAGCGCGCATACCTTTTCAAAAATCATAGCTGCCTTCTCCTTTAGCTGTGCACACCTGGCACGTTTTCTTTTTTATCCTACTTCTGCAGGGAAACCTTTCCCAGATGTTTCCCACACCCCTGGAAGGGGGGCGCAGAAAAGGATCTAGGCACGTTCTTACTATATGCAGAATCTCCCTGCCTGTCAATAGCCAAATGGGATTTTCTCCAGTTAGACCCGTTTGCCGTTCTCCAGCTTGATCGGCTCCAGGCGCATCAGGTCGATATGTTCCGCGATGCTCTCGATCATACCGGAGGAGGCCGCCTGGCTGGCCTGGCGCACGGCATTCTGGATGGCGTAGGCGTCAGAGGACCCGTGGGCCTTGATGACCGGCTTGGAGATGCCCAGCAGGGCGGTGCCCCCCACCTCACTGGCGCTCATAAGCTTTTTGATCCCCTTGATCCCGTCGGCCACCAGCAGGGCGGCAAGCTTGGTGCCCAGGTTTTTCAGGAACATCTTTTTCAGCTCTCGGGCCAAAAACAGGCCGGTGCCCTCCATGGTTTTCAGGAGGATGTTGCCGGAATAGCCGTCGGCCACGATCACGTCCACCGCGCCCTCCACGGCCTCCCGGGCCTCCACGTTGCCGGCAAAATTGATCCGGCCCTCCTCCCCCGCCTTCTGGAGAAGGCTGTACACCGTCTGCTGCAGGTCGGTGCCCTTGGACGGCTCCGCCCCGATGTTCAGCAGCCCCACCTTGGGATTTTTTCGGCCCAGCATCCGCTCGGCGTAGTAGGAGCCCATGTAGGCGAACTGGACCAGATACTCCGGGGAGCAGGTGTCGGTGGCCCCCGCGTCAATGAGGACCGCCCCTCCGTTCCCAGTGGGGATCACCGGGGCCAGGGCCGCCCGGCGGATGCCCCGGACGCGCTTGACCAGCATGGTGGCCGAGCCCAGCAGGGCCCCGGTGGAGCCGGCGGACACAAAGGCGTCCCCCGCCCCCTCCTTTAGCAGTCTCAGCCCCACAGTCATAGAGGCGTCCGGCTTGTCCCGGAAGGCGGTGGAGGGGTCGTCGCAGATCTCAATGACCTCCGAGGCGTTGGCGATCTCCACCCCAGCAGGCAGGTCCTTCACCCCGTTGTCCTGCAAAACCTTCAGGATGTCCTCCCCTCGGCCCACCAGGGTGACGTCCACCCCGTACTCCTTGTTGGCCTGGAGGGCCCCCATGACCGGCGCCAGCGGGGCATTGTCCCCGCCCATGGCGTCCACGATGATTTTCATATCAGGTTCCTTCTTTCTTCGGTGGTATCAGAGCCCTGGGCTCGTCGATGAGACCCAGGAGGTAGTCCGCTGAGACGTTGTAGTGCTGGCAAATCACAGAGAGCTTCTCAAACGTGGTGGTCTTGCGTCCGTTCTCCATTTCCACAATTTGATTGGGTTTGACCCCCAGCAGGGCCGCCAAGTCCGCCTGTGTCTCCTTCGCCTCTCTGCGGAGCATTTTCAGACGCAGGCCGTATTCTTCTTTTTGAAACATAAGTTCCCCCTTGACAACCACAC
>CALXGD010000157.1 GCA_944387745.1 uncultured Oscillospiraceae bacterium | reverse complement strand
AACGGATTGCCTCTGGCAAACTTCAAGAATGACTGGGTATTTTCATGCGAGGCTGATTCTCCTCATCCGCATTGTTTTGTTCCTGTTCATAGCTATTTCGGCGGGTTATCCCTATGTGTCCCAGCATCGGGCACGCAAGAAACAAAGCGATTCCTAATCATCCTCCTATATTCTCGGAAATACAGAGCGCGGAACCAAGCCATACAGGTTCCGCGCTCTGTGTTTCCAAGCGTAAAAAAGAAATTTCAAGAAACAATGGGAACACTTTGGGGAAGCGAAGTATTGGCGAAGCCATGGCTATCGGGCTGCTTATCGCTTGCGGCTTTAGCGGCTCTAATTTTCTTCCGGTCCTTAAGGACAGCTTGACTAGCACTTTTTTATTTCCTGCAGCATAATGGAAACGCCAGTTTTAAAAACCCCTTTGTGCCGGCTTTGAGAATGTCATCTCTGGGCAGGGTGACATTTTGAAAAATATATTCTGTCTTATCCAGTATTGTGCAGCTTAAATCTATTTACAATTCTTCTCTTGATCTTATATTTCTCCGAGTTTCTTTTAAAATCAGTCCTCCATATAGGTCTGGAAGCTGTGCGTGGTCTCAAAGGCGATGGCCTCCCCCAGGGCGGCGGTCACGTCAAAGGCTCCGCCGATCTTCGCCGTCTGGGTGGCATAGTTTCCGGTCTCAAAGGCTCGGTCATAGCCCATACGAAAGCTCTTGTAGTAGTTTAGCTCCGCGCCAAAGGTGGGGTTGGGCTGGATCAGCAGGCTGTTGTAGGCCCGGATCACGCCGGAGATAGGGGCCCCGTAAGCGTTGTTGTCCAAGGCGGACCAGTTTTCGCACCGGTATTTCCAGGTCTTTTCATATTCCGCCTTCATGGCGGAGAGCGCCTGCCGTTCAGCATCGGTGAGAGGCCGGAAGGACTGCATGTACCCGGTGTTGTCCTCCACCTGGGCCAGATCGCTCATGCCGGAGAGCACTGTCAGCACCCCGTCCAGAGAGGCGGCGAAGCGCACTGCCCAGCTGGCGGGGGAGGCCATGGGGTCCAGGCCCCGGAAGATGTGCTCCGCCCCAGGGGGCACCTTGGCCAGGGTGCCCCCTTTCACCGGCTCCATGACAATGATCTGCTTTCCATGCCTGTGAATGACCTCATAGCAGTTCTTCGCCTGGATGAAGGGCTCATCCCAGTCGTAGTAGTTCAGGGCGATCTGAACGGCGTCCACCTCTGGGTGGTCCGCTAAAATCTGGTCCAGATGGGCCGCGTCATCGTGATAGGAGAAGGCGATGTGACGGATTTTTCCCTCCGCCTTCCACCGCTTCATGTGGTCAAAGAGGCGGGCGTCCTGGACCTCTCCGGCGTAGAGTATCCGGTTCAGGTTGTGGAGCAGGTAGTAGTCAAAATACTCCACCCCGCATTTTTCCAGCTGTTCCTGAAAAATGCCCTCCACCTGGTCCTCCTTTGGCAGCATAAAAGTGGGAAACTTGGAGGCCAACAGAAAACTCTCCCGGGGGTGGCGCTTCACCAGCGCCTCCCGGATGGCGGTCTCGGAGGCCCCGTTGTGGTACACATAGGACGTGTCAAAGTAGGTGAATCCCCGATCCAGAAAGTGGTCCACCATTTGGTTCAGCTGCTCTAGGTCGATGTCTGTGGCCTCCGCGCTCTTTTGGGGCAGGCGCATTAGGCCGAAGCCCAGCTTTTTGATTTCGCTCATAGTCCGTTCCTCCTGATAAAATTTAGCTCACAATTTTGTTTTGTGTTCCCGGGTTCAAAATTTTTCCTGCTGTTTCCGCCCGCTGCGGGGGTAGCAGCCCTTCTTCCACATGTGAAATACGGTCACTTCACAGTCCCTCAAATCAGCGGCCAGGGTTCCCGCAGCCGTGTCCAAAATGCCACCCTTCCGAGGGCTGGCATTTACCGGCAATATTTTCTTCGTATTCGCTCCCGCTTTCTTAGACTTGATCATATAACCCCACGCTAAAATTGTACTGCACAAAACCTTGACAGGGAATGACCGGAAATGATACAGTCTATTTACAAAAAGGAAATAGAAAAGAGGGGTTCCTCATGCTCAGCCAGCAGTTCCAGGTCTTTCTGCGGGTGGCGGAGTGCGGCAGCTTTACCAAGGCGGCCAAACAGCTTCTGATGACCCCGGCCTCGGTGATGAAGCACATCAACACCCTGGAGGCCCGCCTGGGGGTGGTGCTGTTCACCCGGGATAAGAAAGGGGTAGCGCTGACGGCGGCTGGCTGGTCCCTGTACAAGGATGGCAAGAAGCTGGCGGCACTGGCCAAAAATGCGGCCGTGCGAGCCAACCAAGTAGAGCAGGGGGAGGGAGTCACCATCCGGGTAGGCTCGTCTCTGCTGAATCCCAGCCGGGTGTTGACGGATCTCTGGGCACCGCTCCGGAACACCTATCCTCAGTATAAGTTCAGCATCGTGCCCTACACCGACACAAGGGAGGAGCGGCTCGCCGTTGTGGAGGCGCTGGGGGATCGGTACGACCTGCTGGTAGGCGCGTTCGACTCCAAGGAGACCCTGGCCCGGGCAAATTACCTGGTACTGGGCTATAACAAGCTGTGTGTGGCGGTGCCCCAGGGACACCCCTTGGCTACGCGGGGGCGGCTGAGGGCGGAAGATCTCCACGGGGAGCGCCTGGTCAAGGTGCGGCGGGGAGAGACGGAGCGGTTGGACTGGTTTCAGGACGAGCTTCAGCGCGCCCACCCCCAGATCATCATTCAGGAGACGGACTACTACTACGACGTAGACACCTTCAACGCCTGTGAGCAGAACGGCACCCTGCTGCTGACTCTGGATGCCTGGGCGGATATCCATCCCTCCCTGGTCACCCTGCCGTTGGACTGGGACTATTCCATCCCCTATGGAATTTTATACTCCAAAACGCCGTCCAATGAGGTTGCACAGTTTGTCTGCATCCTCCAAAATCACCTGCGGAAACAGATTTAAAAGCGGGGTGCTCCCTCCCCCGTCGCCCTGCTGCATGATCTTCTATTTCGTCCCAGCTGCTGGAAAAGTGATGATGGCTCAGATTAGGTGCGGGTTTTCGCACCTTTTTACAGTTCACTGTCCTCCTGCTGCGCAGGTCGGACGTGTGCGGCGGTGTGGGAGAAAAGTTTTGAAAAAATTTAGATATATCCGCCTCTTTCGTTACAATTTTTCCCTATGATAAAGTCAAATAGATTGGGGGGGACGGGGATGAAGCGCCAAATCTTTTTGTTTCACATGGGCACGCTGCTGGTGGCCCTGCTGTTCCTGCTGGCGTTCAACGGCCTGGTGCTCCATATTGTGTTCTCTCTTTACCAGGACCAGGCGGTGCCGGCGGCGGACAGCCGCTCCGACCAGGTGCAGGGCACCCTGGACGGCTGGCCGGAGAGCTCTCGGGACTGGCGGGAGCTGGACCGGCAGCTGGAGACCTTCGGCTATCAGCTGATGGTGGAGGAGGACC
>CALXGD010000156.1 GCA_944387745.1 uncultured Oscillospiraceae bacterium | reverse complement strand
GCCCGCCTCGTCGGGCTGGACGGAGGCGGTGCCCTGCCGGCCGGAGCAGAACAGCATGGGGGAGTCCAGCTGCTCGTCGGTGGCGTTCAGGTCCATGAGCAGCTCCAGCACCTCGTCAATGCCCTCGTACACCCGCTGGTCGGGGCGATCGATCTTGTTCACCACCACAATGACCCGGTGGCCCAGCTCCAGTGCCTTGCTGAGCACGAAGCGGGTCTGGGGCATGGGGCCCTCGGCGGCGTCTACCAGGAGGATGACGCCGTTGACCATCTTCAAAATGCGCTCCACCTCGCCACCGAAGTCGGCGTGGCCCGGGGTGTCCACGATGTTGATCTTTACGCCGTTGTACTCCACGGCGGTGTTTTTGGCCATGATGGTGATGCCCCGCTCCCGCTCCAGGTCGTTGGAGTCCATCACCCGGTCCACCACCGTCTGATTCTCCCGGTAGACGCCGGACTGCTTGAGCATCTGGTCCACCAGGGTGGTCTTGCCGTGGTCTACGTGGGCGATGATGGCGATGTTTCTCAGTTTCTCATTCTTCATACAGATTTCTTCTCCTTCTCTCAGGCAAGGCCACACAGGGCTCCGCACAGCGGGGCGGGCCGAGTGGCACGTGCAGACGTTTTGTCAAGGGCAAAGCTCTGGCGCAAGCAGAATTCATTTCCGCCGGGTATTTGAAGCTTTTTATCCCTCTGCGCCTCTCCCCCCTATCCATGGAAACCGTTCGTCATATGGATTGACAGAGGACCCGGACAGAGCTGCTCAGAGTTTTGCAAAATCTACATTAGACATAACATTATACCCCTCATTTTCGGGAAAGGCAATGATTTTATCTGAAATCTCACACAAATTTGACCGAATTTTCCGCAACAGCTTCCGGCAAAAGGGCAGGACTCTGGGGAAGATGCTGTGGAAAACTCGGTGGAAAGTGTGGAAACCCGAATTTATGTTCGACTTCTCTTGACAAAATCGAACATATGTTGTATTCTGGTCCCAGAACATTTGTTTGAATAGCTGGGGAACGTCCAGTCCAAACTATGGGACAGAAGCATAGGTATTCTGTACTTGACCTACCGGTCCAAGACTATATTTACTGTTTGTCAGTACCACTGGAGGGAGAGAACATGCAGACCCGATATTACACCACAGAAAACTTTATCCGCCACAACGGAAATGTGGTGGACCTGACAGAATACCGCCGGAAGCTGGCTCTGGCCGGGAGCGGCCGGGAGGAGCCGTCGGGGGATGAGGCCCCTCTCTCCCGCTCATCGATATGCCGCGCAAAGAAATCCAAGCGCTCGGGTCTCCTCCTGGATGCCTGCGCCAGCATGGGGGTGGTGGTGATGACCCTCACCTTTACTCTGCGGGTGCTGACTATGTGAGAGGCACCTGGGTGAAAGTCCCGTGCCAAGGGGTGCGGGGCGGGAATCATGGAAAAATTGGGACAGAAAAAGCGGGACCGCTCACAGCGGCCCCGCTTTTGCCTGCACAGTGCTTACTTCAGCTGGAAGGAGGCGCACTCGGTGCCCTTGCAGCTGGTGGGGGCGCTGTCACAGCAGCCCACATTGATGCGGTTCAGGGAACAGCAGTTCTGGGGGGCGTGGTAGGCGCAGTTCTCGACGGTGCAGTGAATACTGGAATTACAAGTTTTCTGATCCATTGTTTAAAACCTCCTCACAGTGGATGAAGGTAGTATGGACGGAAGCTGCATCTATTATTCATCTTCTCCGGAGCGGGCGAGTTCCGCGGCCTCCGCCTCAGAGAGGACCTTGGGAATAAAGTTCCGGGCGAACCAGCCCTTTCCACGTGTTTTTACATAAAAATAGCCAACTGTGGAGAAGGTTACCGCGCCAATAAAGTTAACCAGCAGGGCCTCCAGAGTGTCCAGCAGGCGGATATCCAGGTAACCGCCCAGGCCGAGAGAGATCTCCTCCCCGCCGGATATCACGATCACGTCGGTGATATCCCGGATGGCTCTGGCCCGCTGGCCACCTGTGGGATCCAGCATGACGGAGGAGATGGTGTGGACAATGGTGTCCTTCTGCATATCCTGATAGAAGATTTGATCCATGGCGCACTCGAAAAATTCCCACAGTACGCCGACAGTCATGGAAAAGCAGAAGGCGACGATGGCCATATAGAGCGGCGACAGCGATAGGGAGACCTTGTCGTGGCGGTTGAGCAGATCCACCAGGGAGAAGCCGATAGCGGCACAGAGGAAGCCGTTGAGGGTGTGGAGCATGGTATCCCAGTAGGGAAAGATGGTGTAGTAGGTCTGTACCTCTCCCAAAATCCAGGCGGAAAAAATGAACAGCAGGATCACGATCTCCAAAACGCTGGGCAGGTCGATCTTCAGCTGACGCTCCAAAATGGTGGGCATCACAAAGAGTACCAGGGAGAGCACACAGAAGAACACATTTTCAAAATTTTTGTTGAGAAATTGGGAGATCAGGGTCAGAAGTACCAGCACCCGGAGCACCAGGTATACGGTGGTTACCACCCCTTTGCGGTGGAGGGCGGTATAGGCAGAGGCCCAGAAGCTCCGCCGGCGTTTGCGCGTTTCTTTGGACATGGCGATCCTCCTTTGGTCTAAAGCGAAAGGGACAGATCCCCTCACCTGGCGCATACAATGGCCTGGGAGGTGAGGGAAATGGATTTAAGGCAAAATCAAATCACGGTAGAGGAGCTGCTGCAGGACCCGAGGTCCCGGGCCGTGTTTCAGCGGCGGTTTGGAAAGTGGCTGAAACATCCGATGGTACAGGCGGCGCACTCCCTGACCCTGAACCAGCTGGCAGAGATGGCGGCGGTTTACTTACCGAAAAAAACCATTGAAGAGACCATTCAGGAGCTCAAACGGCTCTAGAGCAGGAATTTTTACAGGGGCGGCCCCGCGGGGCCGCCTCATGCTCTGTGTTTGCCCTATTTTTTAAGTGCTGTCCCATGGGAATCTCACAGCAGGCGGTCCTTATGTCTCCTCCCGCTGGAAAAAGGGCTGGGCGTCCTCTGTGGCGGCGGCGGCAAAACCGGTGCCGTAGGGAATCATATCCACAGGCAGACTGCCGCAATGGGGCCGGGCAGCTTGGGCAATGGCCTCAAAGACCTCCTCCTGCTTCCCGGTGTGGTCCACCACAATGATATAGCTCTGTACGCCGTCCTGCCGGACCATCTGCCGCAGCCAGAGGGCGCGAATGTCAGAGCGGGCCTGGGCTATCTCCGTGACAGCGTCCAGCATGGCCTGTGGGAGTTCATCCGGATCCCCCACCATGACCTGGGTGTCCTTTTCAATGGTCTCTTGGGAGTAGGCGGCCGGCTGTCGCTGGGCCAGCTCTTTCTTTTTCTGCGCCAGATTCTCCACGGTTTTTCGGTCCAGAGTCAGGCTGAGTCCCATGGGGTTAATGACAAAGCCGCAGGCCTTCTCATTGCGCTGGACCAGTGAGACATAGTCATCAAAGCGGAGTGTTACAGCCTGGAGCTTGCGCTGGCCGAGAAACTTGCGCAGTTCTTCCATGTCGGTGAAGGCAGGGAAAAAGGGGCGTCCGTCTTTGGTTGTAATCAGCTGAAACTGAATGGCGGCCTGATTTTGCCCCTTGGGCTGGCCGGGCCGCTGGGGGGCGGGTGTGACCACAGCGGGCGCCAAAAAGACGGCGCGGTTGAGCACCAGATCCAGCACCTTGCCCTGATGTGGAGGAGTATTTTCCTGATGGAGGAGCTTTAAGGCCTCTACCAGCTCCGGGTTTGTAATGGCTTTTGGTGGATTTGGCATACGCTTTTGTTCAGGCATAGATAAGGGCCTCCTTACAGAACGCTTGGGTGTGCGGCGGTGGGAACTTGCGCCACGGCCGGACACGGAGTATACTTTAGCATGGCGGTAAAAACCGCTGTCTATTTATCATACCAGAAAACGCCGGAGGAACACAAGATGCAGTATAAGAAAATCCATCCAGCTATTTTCTGCGCCCGGCCCAACCGGTTTATCGCCCAGGTAGAGCTGGAGGGGCAGCTGACGGTCTGCCATGTAAAAAATACCGGCCGGTGTAGAGAGCTTCTGGTGCCCGGTGCCGCGGTCTATTTGTCTGAGAGCGCAAACACGGCGCGTAAGACAAAATATGACCTGGTTGCGGTGGAAAAAGGGAGGCGTCTCATTAACATGGACGCCCAGGCACCCAATCAGGTCTTTGAGGAGTGGGCCCGGGCGGGGCGTTTTGTGCCGGAGCTGACGCTTCTGCGGCCAGAGACAAAATATGGGAGCTCCCGCTTTGACTTCTATTGGGAGGCACCGGGGCGGCGGGGCTTTGTGGAGGTAAAGGGTGTCACTTTGGAGGAGGACAACGTGGTCCGCTTCCCTGATGCGCCTACTCTCCGGGGGGTGAAGCATCTGGAGGAGCTGGCGGCGGCCTGCGGAGATGGGTATGAGGCCACTGTCTGCTTCGTGATCCAGATGGAGGGGGCGGCCTGGTTCGCCCCCAACGACCGCACCCACCCCCAGTTTGGACAGGCCCTCCGCCGGGCGGAGCAGGCGGGGGTAAGGGTGCTGGCGGTGGACTGCACAGTGGCTCCAGACCGCCTGGAGATCAAAGGGCCGGTGGAGGTCAGGCTGGGATAGGCGGGCGAAGGCGCCGGCCTACAGATTGGGGATAGCGTTTTAGATCGCTCTGGGGTATAATAGGAACAGACAACAGCCGGAATGACTTCCGGGTCGGGACAAGAGATTTTGGGGACTCGCTAGCCCCGAAATAGAGAAAGAGACGGAGGAAAAAATGATTGATTTGATCCTAGTGGCTGCTGGACTGGAACAGTCGGAGAGCCAGGCGCGGCAGGGGGAGCAGCCAGAATATCTTTCCGCCTTCCAGGCGGCGCGGCAGGCTGCGGACGCTATGCTGGGCCTGCGGGTGCTGGTAGTCACCCGGCCGCAGGTGCTGGATGAGGCAGTGCGTGCGTTTGGATTTAACAAGGTGGTGGTGGCGGCCAACCGCGATCTCAGTCAAGCTATGGTGGCCGGGACCAAGGCGGCCCGCTCCGGAGCCAGCCGGTGCTTTGTTTTCTGTGGCCAGCCCTGGGTGACAGGAGAGCGGCTGACCGCCTTCCTCCAGGGATATATCCTCAGCGGCCGGACCCTGGGCCGGATGATTGGCCGTGACGGGGAGCGGGGGCCGATGGTGTACGCCCCCTACCTGCTCCCCCAGCTGCTGGCGCTGAAAAACGGGGAGGACGGCTCAGCCTTGTTTCAGAATCGGGAGGGATGCGCCTACTGCTGGAATATCACAGAGCAGGAGGGCTAAAAAGGGGGGACTGTGGCAAAAACTTCTAATAAATTTTACAAAAAACTGCTGGAAAAGCGGCACATTCTCTGCTACAATAAAGCCAGCTTCCAATTCGAGGAAGGAGGGCTTTTGATGGCGGCTTCAACACACCGGGGCATCCCCAAGGGAGTTCCAGGTCTGAGTGGGCCTCTCCCCTTCTTCCCTTCTGAAGAAACAGCGGGCGCTGTGCGGCCAAACGATCATCTGCGTTTGGCTGTGCGGCGCCTGTTGTTTTTTCTCTGAATTCTGGGAGCGGCAATATCTTGCGGAAGGAGTCTTACCATGCTACCTTGCCAGGGCACTTGTCCTAACTTCCAAAACGGCTGTCACAAGTCCTGCGAGGCCTGGAAGGAGCTCCAGGAGCGCCAGAGACTGCAGAGGAAGCAGAAGAAAGCCTATCTGGACTATTACAATGAGCTGTGTCTCACCATGACCCGCCAATTCAGGGCTTTAAGTCCCTGCCGTGTGATCCGATAAGGGTACAGCGGTCAGATACATATAAATGTGAAATTTGTCCCCAGAGAGCTTTAACCGGTCGGATTTCAGAGAAAACAGGCCGGCGGCTCCCTGAGAGAGACTGCGGCCCCCGCCGATGGCGGGGGCCTTTGTTGTCATGCAAAGCGAAGGAGCTCAGGACTGCGTGCCGGCCGGCGGCTGAGCCAGGTGATAGAGGAGGGACGGCCGGCCGCCGGTGTCGTAGTTGATGCGGCTGATGGCCTCTCCCCTGCCCACAAGGTAGGTGAGATAGCGGCGGACTGTGACGGAGGAGAGGCCAACCTGTTCAGAAAGCGCCTCACAGGTGCAGCCCTCCTGGGGGGCCTGAGCCAGACATTCCCGTATGCGGGCCAGAGTGCCGAACTGCAGCCCCTTCGGAATGGGAGCCGCGCTGTGGCTGCTGGCGAGAAGGGCGTCCAGCTCCTCCTGGTTGACACTGTCGTGGGCGGAAATGGCCTCCCGATGGCGGCAGAAGCCATCCAGAGCCTGCTGAAAGCGCTGGGCGGTAAAGGGCTTGACCAGATAGTCGCACACACCCAGCTTCAGCAGGGCGTCCACGGTGCGGCTGTCGTTGGCGGCGGTGACCATGACTACGTCGATGGTGATCTCCTCCGCCCGCAGCTCCCGCAGCAGCTCCAGGCCGGACATACGGGGCATGTATACGTCCAAAATCAGCAGCTCCGCCGGATGGCGGCGCAGCCAGGGAAGGGCGTCCTCCCCGCTGTGAAAGCAGGCAGCCAGCGTGAAACGGGAGTCTCTGGAGAGAAATGTCTGGTTGATACTGGCAATGAGGGGATCATCCTCAACAATAACAGTGCGGTACATCACAATTTGCTCCTATTTAGGCGTCTCCCGGGACAGTGCCCTGGGACTGGACAGTTGGGAAAGAGAGAAAGAAGGAGGTGCCGGCCTTGGGTTCGCTCTCCACCCGGATCTGCCCGTGGTAGAGCTCGGTCAGCTCCTTGATCTGGGCCAGGCCGATGCCGTGGCCGCGCTCCCCCTTGGTGGTGACGCCCGGCTCAAAGATATAGGGGAGCAGCTCAGGGACAATACCAGGGCCGGTGTCCTCCACACATAAAAGCAGTTCCTCGGGATTTTCCAGAATGGAGACGCGGATCTCTTTCTGTTTTCGGGTGGAGCGGTTTAAGGATTCAGTGGCGTTTTCAATCAGATTGCCCAGGATAGAGACGATCACGCCGGAGGGCAGGGGGTGCTCCTCCTGAGACAGGGAGCTCTGGGGATCCAGCTCCAGCTGGACCCCAAGCTCGGCGGCACGGCTGGCCTTTCCAACTAACAGGGCGGCCACGGCGGTGTCGTCGATTTGATTCATAACTCGGCTCACCGACTGGTGGTGAACCTGGGAGACGTCCAAAATATACTGTTCCGCCTGCTCCACCCGTCCCAACTGAATAAGCCCGAGAATTGTGTGGAGTTTATTGATGAATTCATGGGTATAGGCCCGCATAGCTTCCACCAGGTGGCGACTTCCGGTGAGATTTTCCGCCAAATTGGTGACCTCTGTGCGGTCCCGAAACAGGGCGACTGCCCCCGTGATTTGTCCATCCTCCCAGATGGGCATCCGGCTGGAGAGCACCTGGTGGGTGCCGGGCATTTTCCGCAGATGGACATTGTATTCCGCCCGTCCGGTGGTGAGCAGTCTGGGGAGATGAGAGCCGGGATAAAACTCCAGCAGCGGCTTGCCCAACACAGAGGGGGGATCTTTTACGTTGAGCATACGTCCACAGGCGGCGTTCATATAAGTGATGTTGGCGTCCCGGTCGATGGCCAGAATACCCTCCTCCAATGTCTCCAAAATATCCTCCCGCTGCATCAGACGCTGCCGGAAGGCGTCGGGCTCATAGCCCATGAGAGAGGCTTTGATGGAGTCGGCCAGATGCCGAGAGAGCAGCAGTGCAAGTCCTGCGGCCAGAGCGGTAAAGATCAGAAACCAGAAGATCATATCCATAAGCGTCTGGTGGAATCGAATTGCGTCGATCCCCACGGACACGAAGCCAAGTAAGGAGCCGTCCTGGTCAAAAACCGAGGCCAGAGCCCGGTGCTCCACCTGAGAGATGCCGGCTCCAGTATCCACCTGTGCAGTCTCTCCGTGCAGGACCGACAGGGACTGATAATTCGGATAAACGGTGCCCACATAGGAGGTGTCCGGGCTGTAGCGAATAATCCCCTCCCGGTCTGCCACCACGATAGCGTCAATATCCTGGACGCGTGAGGTGGTGCTGTCCAAGTATGTGGTGAGGACCTCATTGCCCCTTCTCCCTGCGAGCACGTCCACTACCTGGGGAGATTGGGCCAGCACCTGGGCAGAGTTCATCAAATTGCGGTTCATATTTTCCTGTTCCATGCTCAGGGAGAACATCAGCGTGGCGACCATGCCCAAAAGTGCCGTAGTCAGCACAAGAAATAGGCTAAAGGATTGAATCTGCTGGCTGACGGGCCATTTACCATGCTCCTTCACGAGAATTCCTCCTTTCGGCACCGAAAATGGAGAACGGCTCTAGGCCGCAAAGAGGGCGGTCCAGTTTTCCCCGTCCTGTATAAAATACATTATAAAGAAAGAATATAGAACTGTCAAATATGTGCAAGAATTTTGTGAACATTTTTAAAATACTCTTTTTTTTACTTTCAAAAGACTGTACAACTCCCGGGGATTCTGTTGTAAGATAGGCCCCGGAAATTGTCCATGAAAGGAAGGGACGGGTATTGGGTGCGATCAAGGAAGAATTGACAGCCCAGCTGGAAAACCCGGTGGCGTTCACCATCCCAGTTTTGGGAGGAGTCCCCGTGTCCCAGTCGGTGGTGGTGTCCTGGATCCTTATGGTGGCCCTTACGCTGGCAGCCATCCTGCTGACCCGGAATTTAAAGCCGGTGCCGGGCCGAAGGCAGCTGGTGCTGGAGATGTTCGTGGGACTGATCAACAATTTCTGTCAGGAGATCATTGGGAAAGAGTGGAGGCGCTTTGCCCCCTGGCTAGGTACGGTGGCGCTGTTCATTACCTGCGCCAATCTCAGCGGGCTGCTGGGTCTGGTGCCCCCCACTAAGAACCTGAATGTGACGGCGGCCCTGGGGCTGAGCAGTATGGTGGTGATCTATACCGCAGCCTTCCGGGTCCACGGCCTGCGGGGAGGCTTTGGGCAGTTCCTGAAGCCCTCCCCGGTAATGCTACCCATCAACATCATGGAGGTGGCCATCCGGCCGCTGTCCCTGTGTATGCGGCTGTTCGGCAACGTGCTGGCTGCCTTCATTGTGATGGAGCTGGTGAAAATGGTGGTGCCTGTAGTTGTCCCGGTGGCCTTCAGCCTGTACTTTGACATCTTCGACGGCATCATTCAGACCATTGTTTTCGTCTTTCTTACCGCGATCTTCATTGGAGAGTCGCTGGAAGAGGAGTAAGTCCAAAAGCCATTCAGACATCCCCCGCGCCAAACATTCAGCGGGAGAAAACCGCGCAGAAAACCAACCAAAAATAATATGAAATTTGGAGGAGATTATTATGACAACTACAGTTGCAGCCGCTATCGCCATTGTGACCAGCACCCTGGCTGGTCTCGGTATTGCATTCGCCACCGCAAAGGCCGCAGAGTCCATCGCCCGCCAGCCGGAGGCCGCCGGCCAGATCCGCAGTGCTATGCTCATTGGCTGCGCCCTGGCTGAGGCCACCGCCATCTACGCCTTTATCACCGCCCTGGCCATTCTGATTTTGGGTTGAGTCCGAGCAGCAGCAAAAGAGAGCGGGGAGGAATGAACAGTGCTGGATATTGATCTCTGGACGATTCTATGGACTGGAATCAATCTGGTGGTGCTCTATCTGCTCATGCGGCACTTTCTCTTTCGGCCGGTGACCAATATGATGGAACAGCGCACCAAGGCCATTCAGGAGGGTCTGGAACAGGCGGAAGAGGCCCGGCGTCAGGCTCAGGTACTTCAACAGGAGAGGGAGGAGAAGCTGGCCGCTTTCCGCGGACAGGCGGATCAGATCGTCTCCCAAGCCAGGCAGCAGGGACAGCGGGAGTATGACCAGATCATCTCCTCTGCCCAGGCGGATGCCCAGGCCATCCGCGCAGATGCCCAGGCCCAGATGGAGGCGGAGCGCCGGAAGATGCTCCAAAGTGCCCAGCAGCAGGTGGCGTCCTTGGCGCTGCTTGCGGCGGCCAAAGTGACCGGCCGGGTCATGGACCAGGACGGGGACCGGGCGCTGGTGGAGGATTTTCTCCAGGAGGCGGGTGACCTCTGATGGGAGAACTGGCTGACCGCTACGCCTTGGCGTTCCGACAGGCCGGCGGCGATCCAGAGGAGCTGGCGCAGTGCGCCAGCGGATTGACGGCGGAACCGCAGCTATGGGATGCGCTGATCAATCCCGCTGTGACGCCGGAAGAAAAAGTAAGGGTGCTCTCCCGCCTGCCGGAGCTGGTCCCGGCGGGACCGGTGAATCGGCTGCTGGGCCTTATGGCTCGAAAGGGGCGCCTCTCTCTTCTGCCCCAGGTGGTCCAGACGGCCCATCGGCTGGCGGTGGAGGAGGGCGGCGGGACCTTGTGCCGGCTGACCTGCGCAAGACCGCTCCCACCCCAGGAGTTGGAGCGGCTGAAGGAGGCGGTGTGCCGGATGCACCGGCTAAAAAAGGCGGAGCTGTTGGTGAAGATCGATCCAGAGCTGCTGGGAGGTTTCCGCCTGGAGGTACAGGGAGTCACCTATGACAAGAGCGTGCGGGGCGGACTGAATGTCCTGGCCCGCACGTTGGGAGAGGGGAGAGCGCTGTGAAGGCGAAACCGGAAGAGATTGTCTCCATCCTGCGGGATGAGATTGAGGGATATGACAACAAGACTCGCCGCAGCGAGGAGGGAACTGTTCTGGAGGCAGGCGACGGGATTGCAACCGTCTATGGCCTGGACCGGGCGGTGTACGGCGAGCTGGTGGAGTTTGAATCCGGAGTCCAGGGTATGGTCATGGACCTGTCCCGGGACACGGTGGGCTGTGTCCTGCTGGGGCCGGAAAACGGTCTGCGGGAGGGCAGCTTGGTGCGCCGCACAGGTCGGCCTGCCGACGTGCCGGTGGGCGAGGGAATGTTGGGCCGGGTGGTGGACGCCTTGGGCCGCCCCATCGATGGCCTGGGCGCCATTGAGAGCCGCGAGACCCGTCCCATCGAGCGCGAGGCCAGTGGCGTCATCACCCGAGAGCCGGTGACGGTTCCCCTGCAGACTGGCATCCTGGCCATTGACTCCATGGTGCCCATCGGCCGGGGGCAGCGGGAGCTGATCATCGGCGACCGGCAGACGGGCAAGACCGCCATCGCGGTGGACACCATTTTGAACCAGAAGGGACAAAATGTCATCTGCATCTATGTGGCCATTGGACAGAAGGCCTCCTCTGTGGCGCGGGTGCGGGATACCCTCCAGAAGCACGGGGCCATGGAGTACTCCATTATCCTCTCCGCCACGGCCAGCGAGCCCGCCCCCCTGCAGTACATCGCCCCCTACGCGGGCGCGGCCATGGGGGAGTATTTTATGAGCCAGGGGAAGGACGTGCTCATTGTCTACGATGATTTGAGCAAGCATGCGGTGGCTTACCGAGCTCTGTCCCTGCTGCTGAAGCGGTCCCCTGGCCGAGAGGCCTACCCCGGCGACGTGTTCTATCTCCACTCCCGCCTGCTGGAGCGGGCCTGCCGTTTGACCAAAGAATACGGTGGGGGCTCTATGACAGCTATCCCTATCATCGAGACACAGGCGGGGGACGTGTCCGCCTATATTCCCACCAACGTCATCTCCATCACCGACGGGCAGATCTACCTGGAGACGGATCTGTTCTTCTCCGGCCAGCGGCCCGCTGTCAATGTGGGCCTGTCTGTCTCCCGTGTGGGAGGCGCGGCCCAGACCCAGGCCATCAAGCGCACCGCCGGCACTATGCGCATCGATTTGGCCCGGTTCCGAGAACTGGAGATTTTTACTCAATTCTCCTCCGACCTGGACCCGGCCACAAAAAAGACGCTGGAACACGGCAGGCGGCTGCTGGAGCTGCTCAAGCAGCCCCTCTACCGCCCTATGCCGGTAAGCCGCCAAGCGGTCCTTCTGTATATTGGCACCAACGGCCTGCTGGACGACGTACCGGCAGAGCGGGTTCGAGACTTTGCCCTCCAGTTCGTTGACCGCATGGAGCACCAGTATGTGGAGCTGATAGAGGAAATCCAGTCCACCGGCAACCTGTCCGCCGTGGCGGTAGAGACCATTCGGGCGGCCCTGGTGGAGTATAAGAAGGAAAAACTGCCCGTCGGGACGTAGGGCGGTGAAATCGGCCCTTCCCCACGTTCGGGGGGAGGCGCTTGAAAGCAGAGAGGAGGGCCCTCCATGCCCAGCACCAAGGAGATCCGCACCCGCATGAAAAGCGTGGAGCAGACTCTGAAAATCACCAACGCCATGTATCTCATCGCCTCATCGAATCTGCGAAAGGCCAAGGAGCAGCTGGCAAAGGCCGCGCCCTACTATAAGAGAATTGACGCCGCTATTGCCGATATTCTCCATCGCTCACCGGACCTGCGCCACCGGTTTCTGGATGCGCGTCCAGAGATTCCCGCGGAGGAGCGCAAAGTCGGCTATCTGGTGCTCAGCGGCGACAAGGGCCTAGCGGGGGCCTATAACCATAATGTGCTGAAGCTGGCGGAGCAGAGGCTTCAAGGGACTGCCAAGCCGAAGCTGTTTGTGGCGGGGCTGGTGGGCCGAGCCTATTTTCAGGAGCGGAAGATCCCCTTTGAGGAGGGCTTCTCCTATGTGGTGCAGAACCCCACCATGACCCGCGCCAGAGACATCAGCGATGAGATGGTACAGCGCTTTTTGGACGGGGAGCTGGATGAGGTCCACATTCTCTACACCGAGATGGTCTCCGCTCTGCGCCTGGAGGTGCAAGAGCGTACCCTGCTTCCCCTGGTGCGGGAAAATTTTCCCTGGGAGCCGCCCAAGGGAGAAGTAATTCTGCCGCCGGTGACCTATATCCCGTCGCCAGAGGCGGTGCTAGATGCCATTGTACCTGGCGGCTATGTGCGGGGAATCGTGTTCGGTGCCCTGGTGGAGTCCTTCTGCTCCGAGCAGAGCGCCCGCATGACCGCTATGGAGGCGGCCAGCGACAACGCCAGAGATATGCTAAAGAAGCTGTCCCTCACCTATAACCGGGCCCGCCAAGCAGCCATTACCCAGGAAATTACAGAGATTGCTGGCGGAGCCCAAAATGGCAGAACCTGAGGAGAGAGGAGATAACCATGTCAAAGGAATGGAAAGGGACGGTGTCCCAGGTACAGGGGCCCGTCGTTGACGTGCAGTTCCCACAGGGGGAACTGCCCTCCATCCAGGATGCCCTCTGGCTGGAGGCGGACGGCCGCCGCCGGGTGATGGAGGTGGCCCAGCACGTGGGCGGAAACACGGTGCGGTGCTTTATGCTCTCCCCCAGTGAAGGGGTCGGCCGGGGCATGGAGGTCACCTCTATGGGCGGACCTATCTCCGTCCCGGTGGGCGAGGGAGTCTTGGGGCGCATGTTCAATGTGTTGGGAGACCCGATTGACGGCAAGGGCGAGGTCCGTACCCAGGAGCGCTGGCCCATCCACCGCCAGCCCCCTAGCTTTGCTGACCAGCGTCCTGTAGTGGACCTGTTTGAGACGGGTATCAAGGTCATCGACCTGCTGGCCCCTTACGCCCGAGGCGGCAAGATCGGCCTGTTTGGCGGCGCCGGAGTGGGCAAGACTGTGCTGATTCAGGAGCTCATCCACAACATCGCCACCCAGCACGGGGGCTACTCCATCTTCACTGGAGTGGGAGAGCGCACCCGGGAGGGCAGCGACCTGTGGCGGGAGATGACCGAGTCCGGCGTCATCGCTAAGACTGCCTTAGTGTTCGGGCAGATGAACGAGCCTCCCGGAGCCCGGATGCGGGTGGCCC
>CALXGD010000155.1 GCA_944387745.1 uncultured Oscillospiraceae bacterium | reverse complement strand
TTGTCATCAAGGATTTTGATATTGTGGCGTAGGGGCGGGTCCCAAATCTACCCGCTACGGCTTGTGCGGCCGCTGGTAGCTACCGCACCAGTCGTATATATTCTGCAAAAACTACAAGGAGGAATATGCCCATGACCACCCGGGATCAGGTTCACAAATGGTTTTTCTATGCCCTGGGGCTGTTTCCGGTGTGGGTGCTGGACGCCTATGTGCTCAACCGCCTGCCAGTGTTTGGGGTGATTCCCATGCTGCTGCCCCTTGCGGCGGCGGCGGTAGCGGTGCTGGAGGGGGCTTACGCCGGGGCGGGCTTCGGCCTGGCGGTGGGCCTGCTGTGGGAGCTGTCCTACCCCGGCGGCTTCGGCGGGCTGGTGTTCGGTATGACCCTGGCGGGGATGCTCACCGGGGCGGCCGCCCAATATGTGCTCAACCAGAATTTCTTTAGCTGTCTGCTGTGCTCCGCCGGGATTCTGGGGATTCTGGAGCTGCTGCAGCTGATCCGCGCCCTGTTTATCCGCCTGGACACCCTGGATGTGCTGCTTCAGGTGGCAGTGCCCGAGCTGTTCTGGTCCTTGTGTTGGACGCCGGTGGTCTATCTCACCTTCCGCACGATCTGCCGCCGGGTGCGGAAGGGCCGGCGAACCTGACAGACCTTCTGCCAAAATCCTTAAGAGAGGAGGGGGCTTTCTTTGCAGCCCAAGCAGTTTGGCCGGCGCCTCCTGGGTGTGGCGGTGGTTTTGGCTCTTTTGATGACCTTTCTGTGCTCCAATCTGTACAGCATACAATATGTGAACGGAGAGAACTACGCCCGGGAGTCTGTGGCCCGGGTTCTGGAGACAGAGGCGGTTCCCGCCAGCCGGGGTCTGCTTCTGGACCGGAACGGCCAGGTGCTGGTGTCCAATGAGATCTCCTATCAGGTGACTTTGGACCTGGAGCGGATGGGGGAGTCAACGGAGGAGCGGTGCGCCAATCTTCTCTCCCTCATCCAGGTGTGCCGGGAGGAGGGGGTGACCTGGGCGGACAGCCTGCCCATTACGTCTGTTCCCCCCTTCTCTTACACCGAGGAACACCCTTTCTACACCGTGGAGAGGGATGAAGAAGGGGAGAACGTCTACAACATGACACGGCTGGGCCGCCTGGCGGTGTATATGGAGTGGATTGAGGATCCGGAGGATTTGGCAGAGGGTGAGATCCCGCAGGCGGATGCCGCCGGCGGAGATGAGCCCGGCCTGTGGGACAAGTTCCTAGGCCTCTTCGGTTTGGGCCCGGAGGAGCAACCCCAGGAAGAGCCAGAGCCCTACCGTCTGCCCACAGCGGAGCAGCTGCTGGGGCTCATGTGCGAGGACTTTGGCATCCGGGGAGAGAACGCCGTGGATGCGGAGGCGGCTGAGGCCGCCGGGGAGACGGTCCCCATCTTGAATATCGGGGATCTGTCCCAGCGGGACGCCCGAGCGGTAGCGGGGGTGCTCTATGAGCTCTACTACCGCAGCCGGGTCACCAATTGGCCGCTGTACTACTTTGCCGAGGACGTGGATGTGGATTTCATCACCCGGGTGAAGGAGCTGGGCCTGTTGGGGGTGGAGATCGAGACCACCTCCGTGCGCAAGTATGAGACCGAGTATGCCGCCCACATCCTGGGCCGGGTAGCCGCTATGAACAGCAGCGAGGTGGACTACTACCTGGGGCTGGACCAGGGCTACACGCAGAACGACAAGGTGGGCCGGGAGGGGGCGGAGCTGGCCTTTGAGAGCTATCTCCACGGCACCCCCGGGGAGCGGGCCGTGGAGCGCAACAACGAGGGGAAGATCACCTCCTCTATCTGGGTCCCCGATGAGGAGACCGGAGAGGCCCAAGCTCCCAAGCCGGGGAACAACGTGTTCCTCACCATCGACATCGAGCTGCAGAAGATGGTGGAGGACCTGCTGGCGGAGCGGGTGCCCGGCCTCAGTGATGAGGTGGAGGGTGCCGGCTGCGTGGTGCAGCTGGTGGATTCCGGCGAGATCCTGGCCGCTGCCTCCTACCCCGCCTTCTCCCTGTCCACCTACAACGAGGACTACAATGAGAACTACAACGACCCCCTGAAGCCGTTTTTGAACCGGGCCTTCAGCGGCCTGTATCCACCGGGCTCCACCTTCAAGATGATTACCGCTGTGGCTGGCCTGGAGGAGGGGGTCATCAGCCCCACCACCCGGATCCGGGATGAGGGGGTCTATCGCCGCTGGCCTTATCCGCAGCCCCAGTGCTGGATCTATCGCAGCAGCCGGGGCAACCATGGCCTAATCAATGTCACCCAGGCCATCCAAGTGTCCTGCAACTACTTCTTCTATGAGGTGGGCTATCAGGTGGGCATCGAGAAGCTGGACCAGTATGCCTCTATGTTCGGCCTGGGCCAGAAAACCGGGGTGGAGGTGGGAGAGAGCGCCGGCACCCTGGCCAGCCCGGAGTACACCGAATCCCGAGGGGGCACCTGGTACGAGGGCAACATCACCTCCGTGGCCATCGGCCAGGAGAGCACCCAGGTGACGCCCATCCAGCTCACCAACTACATCTCTACCCTGGTGAACGGGGGAACCCGGTATGCCACCCATTTGCTCAAGACTGTAAAGTCCAGCGACTTCTCCCAGGTGGTTTACGAGTATGAGCCCCAGGTCCAGGCGGAGCTGGACATCCAATCGGAGAATCTGGAGGCGGTGACCAAGGGGATGCACGACCTGACTACCGGGACGGGGTCCCTGGCCTATGCCTTCCGAAATGTGCCGGTGGAGGTGGGGGCTAAGACAGGCTCCGCCCAGGTGAGCTCCACCACCGACTCCAACGCCGTGTTCGTGTGCTATGCCCCCTATGACGACCCCCAGATCGCCATTTCCTTGGTGGTGGAGCACGGAGGCAGTGGCTCTGTGCTGGCCTCTCTGGCAGCGGAGATCCTGACCTATTACTTCACCGCCCCCGACAGCCAGAGCGATATTGTCGCGGAAAATACCCTAGTTCCGTGATTTATCTGGAAAACACTTGCAAAGACGCGAAAAAACGCTATAATAGTGATGCTTAAACGGAGCATGACGCCCACCTCTGTGTGGGCGGAAAGGAGTTTCAAAAATGTCAGAATGTACGCATGATTGTTCATCCTGCAGTGAGGACTGCGCCTCCCGGGACCTGAGGGCCCCGGCCAATGCCAAGTCCAGCATCAAGCGGGTGATAGCCGTCATCAGCGGCAAGGGTGGCGTGGGCAAGAGCACCGTGGCTGCCTCCTTGGCGGCAGCCATGGCCAAGCGGGGCAGAAAAGTGGCCGTGCTGGACGCGGACATCACCGGTCCCTCTATCCCCGCCGCCTTCGGCGTCCATGAGCACGCCGTGGCCATCGAGGACAACATCCAGCCCGCCGTCACCCCCGGCGGCATCAAGATCATGTCCCTGAACCTGCTCACCAACAACGAGACTGACCCGGTCATCTGGCGGGGGCCGGTGATTGCCGGGGTGGTGAAGCAGTTCTGGACTGACGTGGAGTGGGGCGACGTGGACTATATGTTTGTGGACATGCCCCCCGGAACCGGCGACGTGCCCCTCACTGTGTTCCAGTCCCTGCCGGTGGACGGGCTGATCGTGGTCACCTCTCCCCAGGATCTGGTGTCCATGATCGTCACTAAGGCGGTGCATATGGCCCAGATGATGTCCATTCCTGTGCTGGGCCTTATTGAGAACTACAGCTACTACCAGTGTCCCGACTGTGGCGCCAAGCACGCCATTTTCGGGGAGAGCCACCTGGAGCAGGAGGCCATGCAGTTGGGGCTGCCCCTGCTGGCCAAGCTGCCCATCGACCCGGAGATCGCCGCCGCCATCGACATGGGCCAGGCAGAGAATCTGAAGGTGAACTACCTGGAGGGCGTGGCGGAGCAGCTGGACGGCTGACGGTGGTGTTCCGGGACGCGGACCGCTCTGTTCCTGCCAGCGGAGAGATGAAGTTGAGCCAGAAACGGCCGCCTTTTGGGCGGCCGTTTTTTCTTGGCGGTGGCAATGGGAGATATAAAAGAAGGACACGCTTTTCTGATGGTTCCCATAGGTACATTTTCTGAACCTGGTGAATTGTCAGGCACAGAGGCGGACGGCGGATGCCGTCCGCCTCTGTGTTTTCATGCCAGCAATCGGATGATAGCTTCTTTTTCTGTGAT
>CALXGD010000154.1 GCA_944387745.1 uncultured Oscillospiraceae bacterium | reverse complement strand
CCAGTGGGCGGAGAATGAGACCTTCCGCACTCATCTGGAGACCTTGGACTTTTTGAAGAAGAAGGGCTTTAAAGTGATTCCCCATTACACCGCCGCCGACATTGAGGAGGCCGTCTCCCACGTGGCGGCCATCGGGGAGGGCCGGGAGAGCTTCCCCTTTGACATCGACGGGGCGGTGATCAAGGTAAACGACCTGGCCCAGCGGGAGACCCTGGGCAGCACGGCGAAATTTCCCCGGTGGGCGGCGGCCTACAAGTACCCCCCGGAGGTGAAGCCCTCCCGGGTGCTGGACATTGTGATTCAGGTGGGCCGCACCGGGGTGCTCACCCCCAAGGCCACCCTGGAGCCGGTGCGCCTGGCGGGGACCACCGTCACCAGCGCCACCCTCCACAACCAGGATTTTATCGCCGAGAAGGACGTGCGCGTCGGGGACACGGTGCTGGTGCGGAAGGCGGGGGAGATCATCCCGGAGATCCTGTCCGTAGTCATGGAGCGGCGGCCGGAGGGCACTGTCCCCTATGTATTCCCGGAGACCTGCCCTGTGTGCGGGGCCCCTGTGGAGCGCGACGAGGACGGGGCCCACATCCGCTGCACCGGGGCGGAGTGCCCTGCCCAGCTCCTGCGGAACCTGGCCCACTTTGCCAGCCGGGACGCCATGGACAGGGAGGGCCTGGGCATCGCCGTGGTGGAGAACCTGGTGAACGCCGGCCTGGTGAAAACCCCCGGAGACCTGTACTTCTTAAAAGCGGAGGACGTGGCCAAGCTGGAGCGGATGGGGGAGAAGTCCGCCCAAAATCTGATCGCCGCCATTGAGCGCTCCAAGGAGCAGGACCTGTCCCGGCTGCTGTACGCCTTCGGCATCCGGCAGGTGGGGCAGAAGGCGGGGAAAATCCTGGCCGCCCAGTTTGGCACCCTGGACGCCCTGGAGAGCGCCTCTCTGGAGGAGCTCACCGCCGTGGATGACATCGGGGAGATCACGGCGAAGAGCATCCGGGAGTGGTTTTCCAGCCCCCAGAGCCGGCACCTGATTGCCCGCCTGAAGGAGGCGGGAGTGAACATGACGGCGGCGGAGCAGGGGAGTGACCAGCGGTTTGCCGGCATGACCTTCGTCCTCACCGGGGCCCTGGAGCACTTCACCCGGGACCAGGCCGCCGCCCTCATTGAGGCGCGGGGGGGCAAGTCCGCCTCCTCCGTGTCCAAAAAGACCACCTATGTGGTGGCCGGAGAGGCGGCGGGCTCCAAGCTGCGGAAGGCCCAGGAGCTGGGAATCCCCGTGCTGTCTGAGGCGGAGTTTGAAAAGCTGATGGAATAAGGGAATCTTTCTGTTGTCTCTCCCGCCGATTCTGTGCTATAATAGGGGTGTCGTCTGCATCAGAGCTGTATGCCGCGGCAAACGGAGAGAGAAAAAGAGAGAGGAGATTATTATGAGGCAGGGATATCTCTATATCGCCATCGCCACCATCATGTTCAGCACCTTTGAGGTGGCCCTGAAGTACATCGCGGGAGAGGTCAACTCTGTTCAGCTCACCTTCACCCGATTCTTCATCGGCTTTCTGTTCCTGGCGCCCCTGGCCTGGCGGACCCTAAAGAAGCGGGGCCTGAAGGTGGACCGGAAGAGCATGTGCTACTTCGCTCTGCTGGGTCTGGTGGGCATCGCCATCTGTATGCCCATCTACCAGCTGTCGGTGAACTACATCGACTCCGGTGTGGTGGCGGTGCTGTTCAGCTGCAATCCCCTGTTTGTCACATTCCTGGCCTTCCTGTTCCTGGGAGAGCCCATCCGGGGCCGGCACATTGTGGCCCTGGTGCTGGAGGTGGCGGGAACCATCGCCATCATCAACCCCTGGGAGACCCGCCTGAATGTCATCGGCGTGGCGCTGGCCCTGGCCGCCACAATTCTCTTCGCCATCTAGGGAGTGATGGGGAAAAAGAAGGTGGCCCAGTTCGGTGGTCCGGTGGTCACCTGCTTTGGCTTTTTGTTCGGCAGCCTTATCATCCTGGTATTTATCGGCATCACCCACATCCCCGCGGTGGCCAACGCCATCATGGGCGCCGGGCTGCCCTCCTTCGCCAACATTCCCCTGATTGCGGGCTACACCCTGGAAAATCTCCCGGTGGTGCTGTACGTATCCGCAGGCGTGGCGGGCATTGGCTTTTGCACCTACTTCATTGCTATGGAGTATCAGCCGGCCAGCATTGTCTCTCTGGTGTACTTCTGTAAGCCGGCCTTGTCCCCGGTGCTGGCCTGGGCCCTCCACGGGGAGGAGATCCCCTTCAACATGCTCATTGGCATCATTCTGATCGTAGTGGGCTCCTTCTGCGCCATCGTCCCCGGGGCCATCGAGGCCAAGAGGGGCGTCCTGTTCCAGCGGTTCTGAGCGGGAGCATTTACAAATCATTGACAAATAGGGGAGGGGCGGCCTACAGAGCCGCCCCTCCTTCCACATGTGCCGAGACGCGGCGGCGCAGAATGTTCCCGCCCAGTCTTGTCAAAGCCCCGCAATTCGGGTATGATAGTGTAGTAAAGTACCTGCTCTGGCAGGGACACCAAGCCAAAGTGAGGAGAGGAATCCGCTATGCCAACATCCAAGGTATATTTCACCGACCTGCGCACCCAGCTGGGGGTCAGCCAGCTGGATAAGCTGGAGAAGCTGATCCGGGCCGCCGGAATTGGCGACATCAACTTCGACCACAAGATGACCGCCATCAAAGTCCACTTCGGAGAGCCGGGTAACCTGGCCTTCCTACGGCCCAACTACGCCCGGCGGGTGGCCGACGTGGTCAAGTCCCTGGGGGGACTGCCCTTTTTGACGGACTGCAATACCCTGTATCCCGGCCGCCGGAAAAATGCCCTGGAGCACCTGGACAGCGCCTATGAGAACGGCTATACCCCCTACGCCACCGGCTGCCAGATCCTCATTGCCGACGGGCTCAAGGGAATGGACGACGTGGAGGTGCCGGTGCCCGGCGGCACGTATGTAAAGACCGCCAAGATCGGCCGGGCCGTCATGGACGCGGACATTTTTATCAGCCTGAACCACTTCAAGGGCCACGAGATGACCGGCTTCGGCGGGGCCATTAAGAACATCGGAATGGGCTGCGGCAGCCGCCGGGGAAAGATGGAGCAGCACGCCTCCGGCAAGCCGGATGTGGACCAGGCGCTGTGTGTGGGCTGTCGCATGTGCGCCAAGCAGTGCGCCCAGGATGCCATCTCCTACGCCGGCGGGAAGGCCTCCATCGACCACAGCAGATGCGTGGGCTGTGGCCGGTGCATCGCCGCCTGTATGCTGGACGCTATCTCCGTGGAGAACGACTCAGCGGCGGCGGATTTGAATGGGAAAATGGCGGAATACGCCCTGGCTGTGGTCTCCGGCCGGCCCCAGTTCCACATCAGCCTGGTCATTGATATCTCCCCCTACTGCGACTGTCACGGGGAAAACGACCTGGCCATCCTCCCGGATGTGGGCATGTTTGCCTCCTTTGATCCGGTGGCCCTGGACCAGGCCTGCGCCGACGCCTGCCTGCGGGAGAGCCCCATCCCCGGCAGCATGTTGGACGACAACATGCACGCATCCGGTTTCTGCGACCACCACGACCACTTTAAAAACACAACCCCTGAGTCGGACTGGCAGAGCTGCCTGGAGCACGCCGAGAAGATCGGCCTGGGCACCCGGCACTATGAGCTAATCAAGGTGTAGCGCGCACCGGACTTGCCTCCGTTCCCTAAGGGGAGACGTGGAGAACACAATTTACCCCGCCGGAGGGCCCCCATTTTCTTGGGCGGCTCCCCGGCGGGGCTCTTTTTTTGGCGGAATCAGCAGGGGAGAGGGGTCACGCCTCTCCCTTTCCCGGCTCCTCCGCTGAGGGCTTCTCCCCATCTTTCGGGTGTTTTTTAAGCTTTCCCAGGGGATTTGCCCGGGCCGCAATCCGCAGGTCCTCGTTGTCCACGTGGGTATAGATCTGGGTGGTGTTCAGGTGGTCGTGTCCCAGCACCTCCTGGAGGGTGCGCACGTCCACGCCGTTCTGGAGCATCAGCGTGGCCGCTGTATGTCGCAGCTTGTGGGCGGAATATTGGGTACTGTCCAGACCGGCGGCAGCCAGGTGCTTCTTCACCAGCTTGTGGACCGCCGCCCGGGAGATCCGCCTCCGGTTCTGCAGGGTGACAAACAGGGCGTTTTGGTCCACCAGGGTGAGCATACTTCGCTCTGTGAGCCAGTCCTCCAGGGCCCCTTGGCAGGCGTCGTTGAGGTAGAGCATCCGCTCCTTGTTGCCCTTGCCCAGGACCCGCAGCTGATTGTCTCGAACATCTGTTACATTGAGTCCCACCAGCTCAGAGATCCGCAGGCCGCAGTTCAAAAAAAGAGTTAGAATACAGTAATCCCGGGCCTGATTTGCGCCGTCTACGTGGTCCAGCAGCTCCACGCTCTCTTCCAGATCCAGGTAACGGGGCAGAGATTTTTTCAGCCTTGGGGCGTCCAGGTCCTGCATGGGATTCTCAGCCAGCAGCTTGGCCTTGTTGGTGAGATACTTATAAAAGGAGCGGATGGCCGCCGCTTTCCGGGCCCGGGCCGGGGCGGAGAGTCCGCGGTGGGCATCAGAGCTGTTCGGATGGACCATCCGGTCCCGGGATAGATACGTCATAAACCCATACACGTCGCTGAGGGTGACAGAGCGGACAAGCTCCAGGTTTACATCGTCAATGGAGATCTGATCAAATGGCGTGTCCTGGGGCACGCGGCCCTTGTCCAGCTTTAAATAGCGGAAAAAACTCCGCAGGTCCAGGAAATACTCATCCACGGTCCGGCGGGAGTGGCCCTGTATGGCCTCGTGATACACCAAAAAATCCCGCAGGATCGGCGGCGCTTCAGTGCGGTAATCAATCATAACAATGATTCGGCGTCAGACTGCCAGCCCCGGAAAATCCCTTAAAAGCCCCCGACAGCGAGAGAGAGGCTGGAAAGCCTCCTCTCAGGTCAACAAAATTTTTATTTTGTTGACCTGATTCTTGAAATTCATAGTCGCCTTTTCAGGCGACCTCCTTTAGGAACTCATGTCAACAACGGGCCGGAGCTCACTTCATTTGACGACCTCTTCTCCTTCCCTGTCAGTTTAGCTGCTTAGACGATACCACGGCGGGAAAGGAAAGTCAAGGAGTTTTAAACGGTATCCGCTTTGCTTGGCAGGCCAACTTTTTCTACGATGGGAGGCGGTACACGGACCTTGACAGGCGCAAGCAGACTCGATAGAATAAAGACACCAAAGGAGGGGCCGAACATGACCAACGAAGAAAAAATCTTGGAAATACTCAATGCACTACAAAAGGACATGGCAGGCGTAAAGGAAGACATAGCCACGATGAAAGATGAAATGGGAGCTATGAAAGAAGACCTAGTCGAAGTCAGAGGCGGAGTGAACACCCTTCTTGACTGGGCCGAGCAAGTTGGCGGAAGCATCGAATTTCCGTTGCCGAAAATCATGTGAGACACTGGGAGAGGGGCACAGCTCCTCTCCCCTGCTGTCTTTTCGAATATGCCGCCGGGCATCTCCGGGACGCCGCCTGTATAATCTGCTGCCAGCGGGCAATACTGTGTGAAAAAACACGGGAGGCCGCAGTATGAGTTTAATTATATGTACCGCCCCCTGCATCTATCAGCAGGACGGCCTGTGCGCTTTGGTTCGGGCGGGGAGTCAGGGGGTTCCCCACCCAGATGGCTGCTTGAATTTTGTGCCCCAGAGCCCCCTCCGGTTTACAGCAGGGCCGCCAGAGCCTCCCGAATGTTGGACACACGGATCAGCTCCAGGCCCTCAGGCGCCGTGAGCTTCCCCTGAATCCGTCTGGGAACAAGGCATTTGGAAAATCCAAGGCGCCTCACCTCGGACAGCCGCTGTCCCAGAGCGCTCACAGATCTCAATTCTCCGGTAAGGCCCACCTCCCCAACGGCTGCCAGATCCGCCGGCACCGGTTTGTCTCGAAAACTGGAGGCCAGCGCCAGCACGGCGGCCAGATCGGCGGCCGGCTCGTCCAGCGACAGGCCGCCGATGACATTTAAGTAGGCGTCGCAGTTCCCCAGCAGCAGTCCACCTCGCTTCTCCAGCACCGCCAGGAGCAGCACTCCCCGGTTATAGTCGAAGCCGTTGCACATCCTCCTGGGGTTTCCGTAGGCGCTGGGCACCACCAGGGCCTGGATCTCCGCCAGCACCGGCCGCACCCCCTCCATGACGCAGGTGACGCAGGTGCCGGGGGCATTCTCCGGCCGGCCGGACAGCATGGCCTCCGAGGGGTTGGGCACCTCCGTCAGACCTCCGTCCTCCATCTCGAACACCCCGATCTCGTTGGTGGCCCCAAAGCGGTTCTTGGCCGCCCGGAGGATGCGGTAGGCCATGTGCCGCTCCCCCTCGAAGTATAGGACGCAGTCCACCATGTGCTCCAGCACCTTGGGGCCGGCGATGGAGCCCTCCTTGTTCACATGGCCGATGACGAAAATGGTCAGCCCCTCCCATTTCGCCAGCTGCATCAGGGCCATGGCGCACTCCTTCACCTGGCTGATGCTGCCAGGGGCGGCGGTGAGATCTCCGTGGTATAAGGTCTGGATGGAGTCCACAATGAGCACGTCGGGGGAAACCGTGCGCACCGCGTCCAGGACGTTTTCCAGGTTGGTCTCGGAGAGCAGGTGGAGCCCCTCTCCCCTTACCTGGAGCCGCTCCGCCCGGAGCTTGATCTGCCGCTCGGACTCCTCGCCGGATACATACAGCACCTTGGCGGCGCGGCACAGATGGTCGCAGATCTGGAGCATGAGGGTGGACTTGCCGATGCCCGGCTCACCCCCCACAAGTACCAGGGAGCCCCGCACGGCCCCTCCCCCCAGCACCCGGTCCAGCTCCCCCATTCCGGTGGGGAAGCGCAGCTCGTCGGTGGTCTCCACCTCGGCCATCGCCTTGGGTCGGCTGATGGCCACCCCAAGGGCGCTCCCCCGGCCGGCCGCCGAGGACTTCTTGGGGGCCCTCTCCGGTGGGCGCTCCACCATGGTGTTCCAGGCCCCACAGGCGGGGCATCTCCCCTGCCACTTGGGTGTCTCATTCCCACATTCGGTACAGTAAAAACTCGTTTTGGCTTTCATCTTCCGCCCTCCCCTGTCCGTTCCCCGCCCCATTGTATCAGTTCTCATCGGAAAAGTAAAGAAATCCTCCCGCCGCCTGCCAAACCTCTTTTTCTGTGGGCTTCCCTATATGGGAGCAAAAAATGTTTTGGGCACAACACACCATCCGCTGTTGCAGACTCCAAACGGCTGTGGTATAATTATTTAAATTTTCCATATACCGGAACAACCGTCTCCTACACAACGGGCCTGGAGGCTGGCGAGGTGAGAACATATGAAAAAGCAGGAAAATTGGGATAAGAAAAAGCCCACCGCGTTCTACTACTCCTTTAAGCCCCGGGAGTTGAAGTATTTTTTGTTTGGCAAAAAGCTCTGCCCCCGGTGCGGCGGAAAGCTGGTGCGCAGCAAGGAGTCCTTTACCACCAGAGGGGCTCTGCCCAATACCATCAACACCTCCAGCGACGTCACTTTTATTGATACTTCCAAGGTCAAATATTACTTCTATGTCTACACCTGTCAGGAGTGTCAGAGCCGGTATTCCCTTGAAGAACTGGCCAAATGAGGTGTCCCAATTCTTTCTATAGGTCCTCTCCCACATTTGGGAGGGGGCCGGAAGGAATTGGGACTTATTTCAGCCTCGCCTGACAAAACGCAGATAGAGACCGAGGCTCGGCCGATGTCCCTCTCTTGCGCTGGGGGCATCGTTCCAAAGCTCGATCTCTATCAAATATCCTCAAAAATAAGTTATAGATTTTGTCCCAATTCTTTTGTGTGTTCCCGCCCCCTGCGGGGGCGGGAACACCGGGAAAAATTTTGAACCCGGGAACACAAAAGAGAATTGGGAGTAGATTTTCTGTAAAACTATAAAACTGTTGTTGAAAGTCGTTGAAAAAGTATACTCAGTCCTGCTCCCAGTTGTGGTAGACGTTTTGCACGTCGTCGTTGTCCTCCAGGAACTCCAGGAGCTTCTCCATGTTCTTGATGTCGGCCTCGTCGGTGAGCTTCACATAGTTCTGAGGGACCATCTGCACAGCGGCCTCCAGGAAGGTGTAGCCCTTCTTCTCCAGGGCGGCCACCACGTCGTTGAAGGCGTCAGGGTCAGTGTAGATCTCGAACACATCGTCGTCTGCCTGCATGTCATCGGCGCCGCACTCCAGGGCGTCCATCATCACGGCATCCTCGTCCAAGTCCTCCGCATCCAGGACAATGACGCCCTTCCGGTCAAAGGACCAGGACACACAGCCGGCAGCCCCAAGCCCCTTTCCGTACTTGTCCAGCAGGTGGCGCACCTCCGGCGCGGTGCGGTTGCGATTGTCGGTAAGGGCGTCCACAATGATGGCCACCCCGTTGGGGCCATAACCCTCGTACACCACGCTCTCAAAGTTGTCGGTGTTCCCGGCGCCCAGGGCCTTGTCAATGGTGCGCTTGATGTTGTCGTTTGGCATATTGGCCGCCTTTGCCTTGGCGATCACGGCGGCCAGGCGGGAGTTATTGGCGGGATCTCCGCTTCCACCGGTCTTGACGGCAACAATCATCTCACGGGCAATTTTTGTAAAGATCTGAGAGCGCTTGGCGTCCGCCGCGCCCTTGGTTTTCTGTATATTGTGCCACTTGGAATGTCCGGACATGGTAATCTTCCCTTCTGTGAATTTCAGTTCAAAAGCTTATCTATTATATCACCTGGCAGGGGCCTTGACAAGCCCGCTCCCAGAAAATTGTAGCCGCTTTTTCTCCCTCCAGCTACCTCAGCAGCGCCTGGAGCGACTCCTGATAGGGCGGGCGGCAGATGCCCTTCTCCGTGATAATGGCGGTAATCAGGCTGTGGTCGGTCACGTCAAAGGCCGGGTTATAGCACTTCACCCCCATCGGAGCCATGGGCTCCTGATACCACAGGGAGCGCACCTCCTCCCCGTCCCGCTGCTCAATGGGGATACAGCTCCCGTCGGGACAGGACCAGTCAATGGTGGAGGTGGGCCCCAGTACATAGAAAGGGACCCCGTAGTGGCGGGCGAGAATGGCCACGCCGCTGGTGCCGATCTTATTGGCGGTATCCCCGTTGGCGGCCACCCGGTCGCAGCCCACAAAGCAGGCCTGGACCCAGCCGTTCTTCATCACCATGGAGGCCATATTGTCACAGATCAGGGTGACATCCACCCCCGCCTGCCGGAGCTCCCAGGCGGTGAGCCGCGCCCCCTGCAGGAGGGGCCTGGTCTCGTCGGCATAGACTCTGAGGGGGATCCCCCGCTCTTGGGCCAGCAGGATGGGCCCCAGGGCGGTGCCATACTTTGAGGTGGCCAGCGGTCCCGCGTTGCAGTGGGTCAGGATCCCATCCCCCGGCTTCAGAAGGGACAGGCCGTGTTCTGCGATGCTCCGGCACATGGCCTCGTCCTCCCGGCGGATGGCACGGCACTCCTCTCCCAGGGCGTCCGCGATCTCCGCGGCAGGGGCTCCGGCCATGGAGGAGGCCCGGCGGAGAAGGCGGCCCACCGCCCAGGCCAGGTTTACCGCCGTGGGACGGGAATCGGCAAGGAGTTTTCCTTGTCGGTCTAACTCCGCCAAAAATTCCGAGCCCTCTAGACCCTGCCGCTCCAGCTGCCGGGCCAGGACGTACAGGCAGTACCCGGCAAAGATCCCAATGGCAGGGGCCCCCCGCACCCGCAGGGCTTGAATGGCCTCTGTCATCTCTGGCAGCTGGGTGACCATCCGGTACTCCACCCGGTTGGGGAGCTGTGTCTGGTCCAGCAGCACTACGCCACTGTCCCCCTCCCCTAGGCGGACGTTTACCACTTCACTCCGCTCCATGGTTCTCTCCCCTCCCCGGCTCCCGCCGGCCCGCCAGCTTTTCATACCGGCCGGACAGGGACAGCAGCCGCTCCCTCTCCGCAGCCGTCAGCTCCACGCCGCCCCCCAGCGCCTGGACCTGGGCATAGATTCTGGCGGTGTGCTCCAAAAGCTCCATGCGGTCAAAGGCCTCCCACAGGTCTTTGCCCCAGGCGAGGGCCCCGTGGTTGGCCAGCAGCAGGGCGCTGTGGGCCCCCACATAGGGGCGGATGCTCTCAGGCACCTCCTGGGTGGAGGGCATGGCAAAGGGGGCCACCGGCACCCGGCCCAGGCCGCTCACCGTCTCGATGAGCCAGGCCTCCTCCAGGGGCCTGCGGCACACGGCAAAGGCGGTGGCCGCCGGGGGATGGGCGTGGACCACTCCCCGTACGTCTGGCCGCTCCCGGTACAGGAGCAGGTGCATGGCAGCCTCAGAGGAGGGCCACCGGTCCCCCTCCAGGACCCGGCCCTCCAGGCTGCACACCACCAGCATCTCCGGCTCAATCCGCCCCTTGCACACTCCGGAGGGGGTGATGAGGATGCGATCCCCCTCCAGGCGCATTGAGACATTTCCGTCGTGGCCCGCCACATAGCCCCGGTCATAGAGAAGCCGACACACCCGGCACAGGTCCTCGCGCTGTTTTGTCAAGTTAAATTCCTTCACAGTATATTCTCCAAGCAGAGGGACGGCCCCTCTGTCCCGGCAGCGGAACAAGGAACCGTCCCCATGGCGCTCTTATACAAAAATTTCGCTGGGAGCCCGGCGACCGGCGTACTGGTCCTCCAGCTCATGCTGGTGGTACAGATAGCCCTCGTGGTCGAAATACTTGGCACCCTTGGGACACTTCTTCACGCAGGCACAGCACTTGATGCACTTGCCCACCACCTGGGACACGTCGCTGGGGTCAATGGCCCCCATGGGGCAGAGCCGGGCGCACAGGCCGCACTTGACGCACTTGTCCGGATCGGTCACCGGCTTGGCCTTCAAGAAGTCCTTGATGGGCTCCCCATGGCGGTCCCGAGGGGTGTAGTAGGGCCGGATGGGGTCGCAGCCGTTGACGGCCACCGCCTCACTGGGCACCTCTGTCAGGGCCTTGATCTTCGCCGCGGCCCTCTCCCCCAGCTGGGACACCAGAGCCATGTCCTCCCCGTCGGGGCGGCCGGCTCCCAGGATGCGGGAGAAGGAGTGCTCCCCCACAAAGGCGCCGCCGGCCACAGGCATGATGCCGTTGTCCCGCATCAGGTTGCGCAGCTCCATCAGGCCGTCGTCGTAGTTCCGGTTGCCGTACAGCACCACCGGCACCCCCAGGGCGCCGCTGCCCTTGATGTGGTCCCGGATATAGGGCATGATCAGGTTGGGCACCCGGCCGGCATACACGGGGGTGCCCAGCACCACCAGGTCCTCCGGCCCGAAGGCCAGGTCCTTCTCCCGGGCTTTGGGCAGATTGAAGCAGACGGCCTCATACCCGGCCTCCAGGCGCTCCGCCAGGTCCTTGGCCAGAGTGACGGCCACCTTCTCCGTGGTGCCTGTGCCGCTGAAATAGACGGCCCAGACGGTTTTGATGTTCATACGTACAGTCCTCCTCACAATATGCTCCGCCCCAGGCGGGAAATCCAGGTCAGTCCTCCAGCGGGCAGAAAATCAGCTTGGTGTCTGCCACATACTGGGGCTTCAGCTCCCCAAAGCGCTTCATATGGGGGGTGTCCGAGTGGGCCTGCTGCGCCTGGGCGTCGGTCCACCGCTCCACCAGGAGCAGCGTGCCGTCATCCTCCTCCGGGAGGTAGTAGGCATAGCTCAGACAGCCCGGCTCCTCCCGCACAGCCTGGAGGATCCCGGTCTCCCGCACCATCTTCAGGAAGCCCTCCCTCTGCCCCGGACGCATGGTATAGGTCACTTGCACCAACAGCATGATGATTCCTCCCTTTTTCTGCCGGGCTCCCGCCCGGCCATATCGGTTATTCTCTCTCCGCCTGCCGGCGGAAGGTGAGATAGCCCTCCAAAATCAGGGCGGCTGCCACCGCGTCCACCGTTTTTTTTCGCTTTTTCCCGTTCTTCCCCGCGTCAAAGAGGATGCGGTGGGCGTCAATGGTGGTGCGCCGCTCGTCCCACAGGACGGGTTTCAGGCCGACGGTCTCCTCCAGCTTCTGGGCAAAGGCCCGGTAGAGCTGGGCTCTGGGCCCCTCAGTGCCGTCCATGTTCCGGGGAAAGCCCATGACCAGCTCATCCACCTGGTGCTCCCGGACCAGTCTGGCCAGCTCAGCAAGGACCTCCTCCTCCCTCCTGCTGTGGATGGTCAGGGTAGTTCCGGCCAGTAGCCCGGTGGGGTCGGAGATGGCCACCCCTGTGTGGGCGTCCCCATAGTCAACGGCCATAATCCGCACGGCCCCTTCTCCCCCCTCCTGCTACATGATCTCCTCTCACTATACAGGAAAACCGCCGGAATTACAAGGGCGTCCGGCATTTTTTTTGGTATTTTTCACCCCCTCCCCTATGCCGCTGCCTCTGCGGTCCCTATTTCAGGGCATCCGAAACCCGCAGCACCAGATCCTCATGGGTCCGGTCCACCAGGTGGGTGTAGATCCGCCCGGTGGTGGCGGGAGTGGAGTGGCCCAGGGCCTTGCCGATGTCGAAGAGGGATGCCCCCTGGCAGGAGGCGATGGTGGCAAAGGTGTGCCGCAGGCCGTGGAAGGTGAGCCGGGGCAGGTCGTTTTTCTTCACGAACCGGGTGAAGGCCAGGGAGAGGGCGTTGGGCGAGTAGGGCACCC
>CALXGD010000153.1 GCA_944387745.1 uncultured Oscillospiraceae bacterium | reverse complement strand
CCGCTGTAATCCTCGCTCTCAAAGGCAAAGATCGCCCCGTTCTCCTGCAGCGCCCCCACCATCTCCACCAGGCGGTTGGAGCTGATCACATCACAGGAGGAGACGCAGCCCCGCCCAGAGGAGTCGTCCCACCCGTAGAGGCGCACCTGTCCTCCCTCTGCGGTGAGAACCAGCCGCCGCACCGTCGTCCCTGTGAGGGCGGGGTTATCCACCGACAGCCAGCCAGTCAGCACTGCCATGGGGATCTCCCCCTGCCAGTCGAAGTAGAGGCCCGGCGCCGCAGACAGGGCCTGCAGCCACACCTCCTCTCCGATCTCCCGGGGCTGGCTGGCGCTGCTCAGAGCTTCCACCAGCAAGCTATAGGACTGCTGGTAGAGGGCGTCGGTGCCCTCCTGGTCATACTGCACCCCATAGCGCACCACCTCGCTGCCCCGCTGGATGGCCGCGGCCATGCGCATGGGCCGGGCGGCAGCGCCCGGTCCCTCTGCGGAGTTCAGCCCGTCTCCCTCCCCGTGATAGACCGCCTCCGGGCCGTCTGCGGGTACGATCTCCTCCTGCGCCCGCACCACCAGAAACACCGCGGAGCAGCTGAGCAGGACAATCAGCAGGCTTTTCACCCGCTCTATCAGCCGCTTTTTACTTCCGCTCGTCATGGCTGGGTCCCTCAATCTTCAGTTCCAGGCGCACGGACAGGCCGGGGCCCTCCCGGTCCACCAGCTCCAGCACACCCTCATGCCGGTCTGCAATCTCCTTGGCGATGGACAGCCCCAGGCCAGTGCCCCCGGACTGGCGGGAGCGGGCCTTGTCCACCCGGTAGAACCGCTCGAAGATCCGGGAGCGGTCTGCCCGGGGAATACCGATGCCGTTGTCGTCCACCTGAAACCACACCTGATTCTCTTTCCGCCCGGCGGAGATGCAGATGGTCCCTCCGTCCGGGGTGTATTTGATGGAGTTGGAGACGATGTTCATCATCACCTGCATGATCCGCTCCCGGTCGGCCCGCACCTGGGGCAGGTCGGGCTCCAGCTTCAGCTCCAGGGTGTGGCTGTGGCGCTGTGCCTCCATGTAGACGGCGTTGTACAGCTCCTGCACCGCCCCCTCAAAGGAGAACCAACTCAGCTTCAGATCCGTCCGCCCGGAGTCAAACCGGGACAGAGTGAGCAGGTCCTGGACGATGTGGGTCATGCGGTCGCTCTCATTGAGGATGACCCCCAGAAATTTTTTCTCCATGGCGGGGGGAATGTCCCCGGCGCTGTCAGAGAGGGTCTCCGCATAGCTTCGGATGTTGGTGAGGGGGGTGCGCAGCTCGTGGGACACGTTGGCCACAAACTCCCGCTGCATCTCCTGGTTCTTCCGCTCCTCGGTGACGTCGTGGAGGACCACCAGCACGCCCCCCTGCTGCTCCCGGTCAAAGGGGGCCAGCAGCAGGTCCAGCACCTGCTCCCGCACCCGGACCTCACCCTCCAGATGGTCGGGGGCGGCCATGGCCTCCGTCAGGGAATACTGATCCCCGAAGAGGGTGTCGTAGGAGGTCTCCTCCCCGATCGGCCGGCCCAGCATGGCCTCCGCCGCCGGATTGGAGTGGATCACCCGCCCGTTCCGGTCGAAGGCCACCACCCCGTCGGTCATATGGAGGAACAGGGTGTCCAGCTTGTTGCGCTCGTTCTCCACCTGGCGTAGGGTGTCCCGCAGCTGCCGTGCCATGTCGTTGAAGGTGTCGGTGAGCACCCCAATCTCATCCCTTGAGGTGACCTCAATGCGCCGGGAAAAATCCCCCTCCGCCACCCGCATGGCCCCCTCGGTGAGCCGCTGGATGGGAATGATCATCGTCTTGGACAGGAGGAAGGACAGAAGGATGGAGATCACCAGGCCAAAGACCAGGGACTCCAGGATCAGGCTGAAGATCTGGCTGATGAGACTGTTCACCGTAGTCTTGTTGTCCAGAATATAAATCACATACGGTTCGCCGCCCCGGGAGATGGTCAGAGCCACGTCCATATAATCTGCGGCGATGTTGGCCTGGGTGCCATTCTCCCCCTTGGCCAGGGCCCTGGTGAGGTTAGGGGAGTCATACTCCAGATACCTCCCCTCATTTTCATCTGTGCCGGCCAGGTATGCGCCGGTGTCCCCGTCCAGGATATACAGGGTGCGGCTGCGGCCGTCCAATCCCAGATCACCGGAGTAGGCCTCCATGATGCCCAGAATCGCCGCCGCCCCGTCCTCGTCCGGAGAGGCCTCGATCTGCAGATTCCGGCTCAAGGCCGGATTTTGATCAAAAACCCGGCTGATTTGGGTATAGAACTCCTCTAAATAGAAGGCCATCACTGAGTTGATAAGAAAGGTGCCCACCACTGTCATCAGGGACAGGATCAGCAGCACCATAATCATCACCAGCTTCATATGCAGGCTGCGGAGCATTGGCGGGTTCACCTTCCTTTCCTTCGCTCAAAATCTTTCGGGAGCCCGTCTCCCGTTTTCTCTCAGCCGGCCCGGATGCTGGTGAGCAGGATGAGGCAGAGGAATCCGCCGCTCACCAGGGCCCCCGCCACCGCACAGATCTCCAAGGCCGGGACCGCGGAGATGGACAGCAGCCAGAGCAGGGCGGACAGACCGGCCACGCCGCACTGGCACAGCATATAGGACCGCTGGCGCCTCGCCGTCTCCCGGTCCAGCTGGGTAATCCCCTGGGTCAGCCAATACACTGCGGGAATATCCAGCGCCAAAATAAGAAAGGGCACAGCTCTGCGGACTACGTCCTGGTCAATCCACAAGCCGAAGGCCGCCAGCAGGCCGCAGACCAGGATCAGCTGAAAGGCCCGCCGGAAGAGCTTCGGCACCCCCAGCTCCTGATACTCCTTTCCCCTGGGGAACTGCTCACTTTGGAAGGCCAGGGGGAACAGTCCCATAAGGAAAAAATACGCGCTCAGCTCTGCCATCACGATTTGTGTCGAAACAGCCATCTCCGTGGTGCGCAGCATCACCACTGCGGCCATTGCAAGGAATACTCCCACCAGAGCGAAGCTGAATCCGCCCTTGGCCACAGTGGAATAGTCTCGGGTGTACTCTCTCTGTTTTCTCAGTCTCACGTTTTCATCTCCTGCTTTTTTGCTCGTCAGATTCGGAGGAGGGCCTCAATTCTGCTGTCCGCCGAACAGATAGCCCATCCCACGTTTGGTTAAGATAAATTTTGGCGCGGCGGGGTCATCCTCGATTTTTTCCCGCAGGCGGCGCACCGCCACGTCCACCGCCCGCACGTCCCCCACATAGCCCTCGTAGTTCCACACGTGCTCCATGAGGGCCTCCCGGGAGAATACCTTCCCCGGCTGAGAGGCCAAAAAGCGGATCAGGTCGTACTCCCGCTGGGTGAGCTCCAAAGGCTTTCCGTCCTTATATACCGTGGCCCCCTCCAGATCCACTGTCACCCGCCCCAGCTCCAGCCGCTTCTCCGGGTCGCTTCCCTGCTGAGAGGACTGTGCCGGAGCCATGGCCACCCGGCGGATGTTGGCCTTCACCCGTGCCATTAGCTCTCGCATGGCGAAGGGCTTGGTGATATAGTCGTCCGCCCCCAGCTCCAGGCCCAGCACCTTGTCGGCCTCCTCCTCCCGGGCGGTGAGCATAAGGATGGGCACGGCGGAGCCCGCCTCCCGGATCCCTCGACACACGTCGAAGC
>CALXGD010000152.1 GCA_944387745.1 uncultured Oscillospiraceae bacterium | reverse complement strand
CATCTCCCAGCTGAAGGCTGGCGATGTGATGGAGCGCAAGCAGGCCATTCTGGACGCTCCCCTCCATCTGGAAGGCGGCGCCACCTGCTGAGGCGGCTGCTGTCAGCCTTGGGCAGAGCCCTATCTCCTTTGTTTCAGAAGATATTTTCTTTCTGATCCCCTTCTTACATGGTTGGAATCCCTGCTGGCAGAGGGCCGATTTTCCCCCTCTGCCGGCGGGGGTTCCCCATTTCCGCTCTGGCGAACAGCCTTGTTTTGTGATATACTGGGCTGGAATTGACCTTCCCAGCCCTCTACTTTTTCCGAAGGAGCCATTGCCATGAAGCCTCTCTGTCTCGCCGCCGCCATCCTCATCAGTCTGTCTCTCACCGCCTGCGCCGGCGGAGCAGGCCCGTCGTCTCCTGCGGTTAGTCAACCCGCCCAGTCCGCCAGTCCCAGCTCCCAAAGCTATACCTTCACCGATGACCTGGGGCGGAGCGTCACCGCTCCCAGGTCCCCTCAGCGGGTGGCCGCCATGATCGGCAGCTTTGCCGATGTGTGGTGCCTAGCGGGGGGTGGAGACAGCCTGGTGGCAGCCGCCCACGACGCCTGGACCTCCTTTGATTCCAGCACCTATGATGACGCCACAACGCTCAGCCAGATTCTTCTTCAGGGGGAGACGGCCGACCTGGGTGCGGTAAAGGAGCCCAATCTGGAGGTACTGCTGGCCGCCCAGCCAGACCTGATCCTGGCCAGCTGCAACACCGCCTCCAATTTGGAGCTGGAGGACACCTTCGCCCAGGTGGGCATTCCCACCGCCTACTTCGATATTCAGAGCTTCGACGACTATCTGAACATGCTGGAGATCTGTACCACCCTCACTGGCTGTCCGGAAAATTACCAGACCTACGGTCTGGATGTGCAGGAGCAGGTGGAGGCGGCAGTGGCCAGACAGGACGGCTCTGCCCCCACGGTACTCACCCTTCGGGCCACCGGCTCCAGCTGTAAAATCAAGGGCAGCCGGGACTTTCTCCTGGGGGAGATGCTCTCCGATCTGGGCTGCGTCAATGTGGCGGACAGCGATGAGAGCCTGCTGGAGAATCTGAGTCTGGAGTCCATTCTGGCCGCCGACCCGGACTATATCTTCGCCGTCCTCCAGGGCTCCGACACCTCAGACGCCCAGGAGACCCTGGAGAAAACCCTTCTGACAAACCCCGCCTGGGCCAACCTCCGCGCCGTGCAGGAGGGCAACTTCTACACACTGGAACACTCGCTTTATAATCTGAAGCCAAACGCGCGCTGGGGGGAATCTTATGAAAAACTGGCGGACATCCTCTATCCCTGACTCACGGCGGACGGGGCGGGTCCTGCTGGTCCTGCTCCTGCTAGCCCTGGCCGCCGGCGTACTCAGCCTGTGCCTGGGGTCCACCTTTCTCTCCCCCGCCCTGGTGCCCCAGGCCCTCTTCGGCAGGCTGCGAGGCACGGTGGAGGAGCAGATCATTTTATACGCCCGCCTGCCCCGCACCTGTGGCTGCCTGCTGGCGGGCGCGGCCCTGGCGGTGTCCGGGGCGGTGATCCAGAGCGTGCTGAATAACCCCCTGGCCGCCCCCAATATCATCGGGGTGAACTCCGGGGCGGGGCTGACGGTGGTGCTGTGGAGTGCGCTCTTTCCCCAGTCGGTGGCCCTTGTCCCCCTGGCGGCCTTTCTGGGCGCTTTTCTGGGGGTGGCGCTGGTGCTGTTCCTGGCGGAGAGAACCGGGGCCAGCCCGATCACCCTGGTGCTGGCAGGAGTGGCGGTGTCCAATATCTTCAGTGCCGGCATCGACGCGGTTGTCACTCTCATTCCGGACGCAGTGCTCAGCTACACCGACTTCCGCATCGGCGGCCTGGAAAATCTGTCCCTGGACCGCATTGCCCCCGCCTTCTGGGTGGCGCTCCTGGCTCTTCTTGCTCTGTTCTCCCTGAGCAGTGAGATGGATATTCTCACTCTGGGGCGGGAGACCGCCCAGAGCCTGGGCCTGCCGGTCAAGCCCCTGCGGCTGATTTTGCTGGCACTGGCCGCCGCCCTGGCGGGGGCGGCCGTCAGCTTCGCGGGCCTGCTGGGCTTTGTGGGCCTCATTGTCCCCCACATGATGCGCCGCGTGGTGGGAGAGGACAGCCGCCCCCTGCTGGCCGCCTGCGCCCTGGGGGGCGCGGCCCTGCTGACGGGGTGCGACATCCTCTCCAGGGTGTTGTTCGCCCCCTATGAAGTTCCGGTGGGGATCGTCCTGTCCCTGGCGGGGGGCCCCTTCTTCATTTGGCTGCTCCTGCGGCAGAGGGGAGGGCGTATCCGGTGATCCGTCTCGACCATGTGACTGCGGGCTATGGCGGTCCGCCCGTCCTCCAGGACATCACGCTGGAGCTGCACCCCGGAGAGGTGCTGACCCTTCTGGGGCCCAACGGCTGCGGAAAGAGCACCCTGCTCCGGGTCACCGCCGGCCTGCAGCCCCTCTCTCAGGGAAACATTTTTCTGGGCGGCGTCCCCATCGCCCGCCTCTCCCGGCGGCAGCTGGCCCAGCAGATCACCTATCTGCCCCAGTCCCGGAGCGTGCCCAACATCACTGCCTACCATATGGTGCTCCATGGGCGCTTTCCCTATCTCTCCTACCCCCGGCGCTATCGGCAGGAGGACCACGCCGCCGCCCAAAAAGCTCTGGAGCAGGCGGATGCCTGGGACCTGGCCTCCCATTCCGTCCAGACTCTCAGCGGCGGCCAGCGGCAGAAGATCTACCTGGCTATGGCTCTGGCCCAGGACACGGAAACAATCCTCATGGACGAGCCCACCACCTACCTAGACATCCAGCACCAGCTGGACCTGATGAACTTTTCCCAGGCCCTGGCCCAAGAGGGCAAGGCAGTGGTGCTGGTCCTCCACGACCTGTGTCTAGCCCTGCGCTTTGCCCATAGGGCGGCCGTGCTGGATGGGGGACAGTTACTCCAAACCGGCACACCGGAGGAGCTGTTTGACTCCGGGCTTCTGGAGCAGGTCTTTCACACCCCTGTGCGCCGCATCCGTACAGCAGCCGGCTGGCGGTACTACTACGACTGAGGAGGCGGTCTTGTGGCCTATTTCCCCCTGTTTGTGGATCTGACCGGGAAAACCGTCCTGATTGCCGGCGGCGGGCCGGTGGCGGCCCGGAAAGCCAAGGTCCTGCTGTCCTACGGCCCGCGGGTAATTCTGTGCGCCCCCAGCTTTCCCGCCCTAGATGCAATCCCAGAACAGGCAGAGCTGCTCCGCCGCCCCTTTGCCCCGGAACTGCTTGAGGGCGTGTCTCTGGCGGTGGCCGCCACAGACGACCGACAGATCAACCGCACCATTGCCCTGCTCTGCCGCGCCCGGTCCATCCCCGTGGATGTGGCAGACAGCCGGGATGAGAGCACCTTCCTCTTCCCCGCCGTGGTCCGCCGCGGCCAGCTGTCCCTCGGCATCTCCACTGAGGGCGCCAGTCCCGCCGTCAGTGCCTGGGTACGGAGCGAGGTGGAGAAGCTTCTCCCCTACTCTCTGGAGCCCATTCTGGACTGGCTGGGCAGAGTTCGGGGGAACGTGAAAGCCGTCCTCCCCCAAGAGCGGCACAGAGAGGCTTTTACCCATCTGCTCTCCGCCGCTCTGGAGTCCGGGCGGCCGCTGAACTGGGATGAGACGGAACAAATTCTGTACAGACAGCAGGAGCGGCCTCAAAAGTCCCCTGCAAAACATGAAGAATCGTCCTCATGTCCCATTTATGTTCCCCAAAAGGAGGAAAATACTATGGAACAGAAACTCGGCTGCGTCTATCTGGTGGGGGCGGGCTGCGGCCCCGCCGACTGGATCACAGTCAGGGGTCTGCGCCTGCTTCGAAGCTGCGACGCGGTGGTATATGACGACCTGATTGCGGAGGAGCTTCTGGATGAGACGCCGCCCGCAGCCCAAAAAATCTACATGGGCAAGCGGTTGGGCCGCCACTCCGCCCCTCAGGAGGAGATCTCCCAAACCCTGATTGCTCTGGCCCGGACGGACAAAACAGTGGTTCGCCTCAAGGGGGGCGACCCCTTTGTCTTTGGCCGAGGTGGTGAGGAGGTCCAGGCGCTTCAGGCCGCTGCCATCCCCTTTGAGGTGGTGCCCGGCATCTCCTCCTCTATCGCTATCCCCGGGCAGGCCGGCATCCCCGTCACCCACCGGGGACTGAGCCGCAGCTTCCACGTGATTACTGCCCACACCGCAGAGGGCGCCACCCATCAGCTGGATTCTCTGGCAAAGTTAGAGGGAACCCTGGTGATCCTTATGGGACTGTCCCAGCTGTCCGAGATTGTCCAGCGGCTGATTGCCGCCGGCCGGGCGGCGGAAACTCCAGCTGCCGTTGTCTCCGGCGGCTGTGCCCCCCACCCCATCACCGTCCGCGCCCCCCTGGGCCGGCTCCCTTCAGAGGCGGAGAAGGCAGGAGTGCTTCCCCCCGCCGTCATTGTGGTGGGGGAGACCGCCGGATTGGACCTGTCCGCCACACTGTGCCGCCCTCTGGAGGGGGCGCGGGTGGCCCTCACCGGCACACCTGCGGTGCAGGCCCGGCTGCGCTCCGCCCTCCTCCCCCTGGGTGCTCGCCCCTTCTCCCTTATGACCTCCCATGTGGAGGAGCTGCCCGTCTCCTTTGACTGGGAACAGCTCACCAGAGAGCCCAGCTGGGCAGTATTCACCAGTCAAAACGGCGTGGAGTCCTTCTTCCGCCGCCTCCACGGGGCGGGCGTCGATCTGCGCCACCTGTCCCGCTGCTCCTTCGGCGTCATCGGTCCCGCCACCGGGGCCGCCCTCCGCCGTCACGGGATTGTCCCCGACCTCTGTCCGGAGCTGCACACCACTCAGGGCCTTCTGGACGCCCTGGGTAAGGCGGTGTCTCCTGGCCAAGCGGTACGCCTCTTCCGCTCTCAGCTGGGCTCTCAGGCCCTTTTCGCCGGTTTGGCGGCAGCCTTTTCCACACAGGACGTCCCTCTATACCGCCTTGCCCCCAGTCCTACAGACCCCGCCGACCTCCAGCAGCAGCTGGAGCAAGCGGACTTTCTGGTGTTTTCCAGCGCCAGCGGCGTAGACTTTCTGCTGGACACTGGAGTGCCTCTGCCCGCCCGCGTCTCCTGTCTGTGTATCGGCCCCGTCACAGCCCGGGCCCTCTCCACCCGCACGGATCACCCCTTCCTCATTGCCCGGGAAATCTCCGCTGAGAGCTTGGTTCAGACAGCGGCAGAGCACTGGGATGGAAACGCCCGAGCCGTAGCCAACCGAACCGAATTGGATGGACAAAAAGGAGAGCCGTATGAAAGAAGTAGATCCCCAAAGCACCTCCCGGGCGCTGGCCTTTGAGCTCTGGAGAAAAGCCCCCATGCCCATGGTGACTCTGATCAAGACCCTGGATGTAACGCCGCTGGTGCGTATGAGTCGGAAACGGGGCTATAAATTCAATATGCTTCTGTGTTGGTGCATCGGAAAGGCGGCAGCCCGGACAGAGGATTTCTACTTGCTCCCGGTGGGCGACAAGCTGATTCAGTATGACCGCCTGGCCATCAATGTGGTGGTGTCCACCCAGGGCGGCGGTATCGCCACCTGTGACATTCCCGTTTCTCCCGACCTGGAGCAGTTCAATGGGGACTACCTGAAGCTCACCGGACAGGTCCGCAAGAGCGGGGAGAGCTATGAGCTGGGTGAGGACTATATGGTCATCGGCACCTCCGCCCTGGCCGGGTATGAGATCGACGGGGCCATGAACATCTATGCCGGGTGTTACAACAACCCCTTCCTCATCTGGGGCAAATACCGGAAAAAGTGGCTGCGCGCCACTCTGCCGGTGTCCTTCCAGTTTCACCACACCCAGATGGACGGAATTCCGGCAGCGGAATTTTTAGAGGGGCTACAGCGGGAGATCCATCAAGTTTAAAATTTCCTCCCAATGCCGGCACTCCACCAACTGCTATCCTACTATCCTCTGAGAGAGGTTTATGGTGCACCCCATGGGATTACAGTGCACCAGCAGCCCCAGGGCAATGAGAGCGCTGACCCCATCCGCCGCCCGAAACAGTCAGATCAGCTGCAAGCCCAAGAGATCACGGGCAGCTATGCGGCGCACTCCTGCTTAACCTTCTTTTTACTGGATCTTTGCCTCCCCGCACTTGTCATTCCTGTATCTTTTTTCTATCATAAATTGGGCTGGAATGTTTATTCCAGCGAAGTTCCGTTTTTTCGGGACACATTTTATCAAAGGAAGGTGGGTTTTGTGTGAGAACACACGCATCCCGACTGCTCTCTCTGGGCCTCTCAGCAGCCATGTGCCTGTCGCTGGCCATCACCGCCAGCGCCGCTGAGGCTGACGCCGGACAGGACGGGGCAGTTACCATTCTGTACACCAACGACATCCACACCTACATCGACAACAACGTGGGCGAGGGCAACGAGAACGGCCTGACCTACTCCAAGGTGGCCGGCTATAAAGCCACCCTGGACGGCGCACTGCTGGTGGACGCCGGCGACCACATCCAGGGCACTGCCTACGGCTCTATGGACAAGGGCGCCACCATCATCCAGCTGATGAACGCTGCCGGCTATGACGTGGCCACCCTGGGCAACCACGAGTTCGACTACGACATGGAGGGCGCCCTGGCAGCCATTGATGCCGCTGACTTTCCCTATGTGTCCTGCAACTTCTACCACGAGGAAGCCGGCGTGCCCGGTGAGAACGTGCTGGACAGCTACGTGGTGCTGGAGAGCAGCGGAGTGAAGATCGCCTTCGTCGGCATCACCACCCCTGAGTCCTTCTCCAAGTCCACCCCCGCCTACTTCCAGGATGACGCAGGCAACTACATCTACGGCATCGCCGGCGGTGAGGACGGCTCTGACCTTTATGAGGCAGTGCAGACCGCCATCGACGCCGCCTCTGCCGAAGCTGACTACGTAATCGCCCTGGGCCACCTGGGCATCGATGCCTCCTCCATCCCCTGGACTTCCAGAGAGGTCATCGCCAACACCACCGGCCTGGACGCTTTCATTGACGGCCACTCTCAGAATGAGGTGGAGATGGAAGAGGTAGCCGATGAGACCGGAATACCGTCATCCTCACCCAGACGGGCGAATATCTGAACAACCTGGGCCAGATGACTATCTCCGCCGACGGCACCATCACCACGGAGCTGCTCACCGGCGAGGATCTGGCCCATGTGACCCCCGACGCCGATGTAAAGGCCATTGAGGACGCCTGGGTGGCTGAGATCGACGCTGAGCTGGGCCAGATTATCGGCTCCACCGCCGATGTGCTGGACAACTATGACGCTGACGGCAACCGCCTGGTGCGCAAGCGGGAGACCAACACTGGCGACTTCGTCGCCGATGCCCTGTACTATCTCTTTGACAATATGGGCCTGGACGTAGATGTGGCTGTTATGAACGGCGGCGGCATCCGCAACGGGGCCATTACCGGCGAGCTGTCCTACAAGACCTGCAAGGAGATCCACACCTTCGGCAACGTGGCCTGCCTACAGACCGTCACCGGCCAGCAGCTCCTGGACGCTCTGGAGTGGGGTGCCAAAGACGTGGCCCCCGACGGGGAGCTCGCTGTGGAGAACGGCGGCTTTCTCCAGGTGTCCGGCCTGAAATACACCATCAACACCGCCATCCCCTCCACCGTCCAGCAGGACGACAAGGAGGTATGGACCGGCGGCCCCACCGGGGAGTACCGGGTCACCGACGTGCAGGTGCTCAACAATGAGACTGGGGAGTATGAGCCTCTGGACCTGGCCGCCAGCTACAACCTGGCCGGCTACAACTACACCCTGCGGGATCTGGGCGACGGCTTCGCCATGTTCGACGGGGCAGTGAATGTGTTAGACTATGTGATGGAGGACTACATGGTGCTGGCCAACTATATTCAGTCCTTCGAGGGCGGCGTGGTCACTGGCTACGCCCAGCCCGCCGGCCGCATCACCATCGTGACCGCCTCTGAAATCCCCGAGGAGCCTGAAGAGTCCGTAACAGAGCCTGAGGAGCCTGTGGTGGAGCCCGAGGAGCCCGCGACAGAGCCTGAGCCCCAGGATCCTGCCGAGCCTGCGGAGGAGCCCGCAGAAGGCATCACCTACGTGGTGGCGGCCGGCGACTCCCTTTGGAAGATCGCCCAGGAGAAGCTGGGCAGCGGCGCCCGCTGGGATGAGATCTACGAGGCCAACCGAGACACCGTTTCTGACCCCAATCTGATCTTCATCGGCCAGATTCTGGCCATTCCCGCCCGGTGATTCCGGGGTAACCCTCGTAAAATATCCTCTGTTGAAAACGGAAGAGCGCACCGCAGTGCGCTCTTCCGCTGTTTTCCGGCAGTGTCCACCAGACTCTGCGTCCCATTTGTTGGACAGAATCCCGCCTGGAAAATAACAGCACCGGGATGCCCTTTCACGAGGTGGGGGCCCTGGCCCGTGTCCTGCTCCCCAAAATTCAAGCGTTTTTTGAGAGTGAGGAAGGACAGAGGGAGTTTGCCGAATGGAAAGCACAGCAGAAACATGACGAAGAAAAACAGGACTAACGCATAGGGCGGGAACATCTGAGATGATGTTCCCACCTTATTGTCAGCCTTGAATTGTTCAAAATACTCGATTATAATTGCATAGAAAGAATAGATTTGGTGGAGGAAAATGAAATGGCTAAAAAGCGAATAGCAATCACATCATTTGCCTTTGCTATAATTCTGCTACTCTGTATAGCGATTAATTCCTTTTTTAAAGGCCCGATTATTGGAACAGTATCCGGAGCAGAAAATGAATTTATTGTAATAGATGGTATTACATATATCATTGATGATTTGGCTGAGAATGGAGATATAACTATGCGTGTGTATAGTGTAAAAGAAGATGATAGCGGAAATTATCTCTATGCCCTTTGGGAGTGGGAAGGTAATTTCTATGTCCGCCAAAATTGAGGATTGTACTGAGTATAACATGGAAAGCGAGGACAGTAAAGGTTTCTGTCCTCGCCTTTATCAAAAGATATTCTCAATAGAAATGATAAATCCGAACACATTACCCACCTGGATAATGTAGTTCGGATTATCATTGTTTGGTCCGAGTGACTGGATTCGAACCAGCGGCCTCTTGAACCCCATTCAAGCGCGATACCAAACTTCGCCACACCCGGATCTTCTGTTTTCCGCCGCAA
>CALXGD010000151.1 GCA_944387745.1 uncultured Oscillospiraceae bacterium | reverse complement strand
GTTTCTCATTGGGAATTCCTCCTTTTAAATTCAGGCACAGGATAGTTTTCTTCCAAAATATAGGCGATAAATCCCAGAAAATAGGAGAAACCACCATATCAAGGGAGCATAACGCCCCTTGCAGCCCTAAAAAGGTTGCTGGAAAGCAAAAAAAGAGAGAGAAAACCGCAGTTTTCTCCAAAAAAAATTACGCTGGTAGACATCTGGTAGACATCACCCAAATTTCACACAAATAAAAACGCCGGGAACCGTTGCCGCACAACGGTTCCCGGCGGTAGACCTGGTAGACATTTGGTAGACATGGGGGTAGACATTACAGCAGGTGCTGCAGTAGCAGCTGTCTCATGTCCGGAGGCAACGGCTGTGCAAAAGACATCTGTCGGCCCGTGATGGGGTGCCGGAAAGTCAGTTTCGCGGAGTGCAGAGCAGGCCGGTCTATCGTCCCCGGAAGTTCTTCTCCATAGAGAAAGTCACCTGCCAACGGATGTCCCAAATAGGCCGCATGGACCCGAATTTGATGGGTGCGGCCGGTCTCTAAAGTGAAACGCACCAGAGCATAGGGACCGGCCTGCTGCACGGTTTCATAGCGGGTGCGGGCCGGCTTCCCATCTGCACGAATCGTCTGCTCCATCAGTGAGCCCTCCTTTGGGCCCAGCGGCGCCTCTACAACTCCTTCAGGCGGATTCGGCGCTCCCACACACACCGCCAAATAAATCCGCTGGAAGTCCGGTGTATGGAGCTGCCGCTTCATAACCTCCTGGGCATGGGGGTGGCGGGCCACCACAAGCAGCCCAGAGGTCCCCCGGTCCAACCGGTGGACCGGATGAAAATCCCCTTCCTGTCCCCTGGAATCGTAATACGCCAACAGAAAATTACCAATCGTATCGTCAAAGTGCCCCGGTCCCGGATGGACAGATATTCCCGGAGCTTTATTCAGCACCAGCAGATCCTCATCCTCATACACGATGTCTAGGGGGCCTGGGACAGGTACGATGCCGCTGCGCCGCTCTGGATCAGAGAGACGGACAGACAGGATCTCTCCCACCCGGGGCGTATAGCGGGTACTGACCCGTTTCCCGTCCACCAAAATTCCATCCTCCAGCCACTTGATCCGCCGCACCACTGTTCCAGACAGTCTCAGGTGTCGTTTCAGCAGGGTGTCCACTTTAATCCCGGCCAGCTCCGGCCCGATGGGCAGTTCCAGACGGCGGCTCATAGCTTCTTGGACCAGCGGTACATGTGGAACAGGTAGAAAGCGCAGTGGAGAACGATCACCACAGGGCATAGCACCATCCACAGCAGCTCCCCCCGCACCATAGAGATGATGAAGGGGATCCACAGCAGATACAGGGACCAGTACCAGCTGTCCTGGGCGGCGCGGGTTCGGATGGCCACGCTGCGCTCATCCCGCTCGGCTCGCTCCACCTCCTTCCGGTCCTCCGGACTCATACCACGCATGAGTAGGGGGAGGAGGATCCTCCCGCCCCCCAGGCCGATCAGTGCGCCCCCCAGGCCGGAGCACAGGCCAACGCCCCCCACAGGCAGCTGCTCCCCCAGGATCAATACCACGCCAAACAGAACCAGCCCGACCGCCGCAGCCAGGGCGGACAGCAGTATCTTTTTATTCATTCCGATTCCTCCTCAAATAGAAATACTTCCTCAATGGTCAGCCCGAAATACCGGGCGATTTTGTGGGCCAGGAGCAGGGAGGCGTTATACCGCCCGTTCTCCAGGGAGATGATGGTCTGACGGGTCACGTCCACTGCATCTGCCAGCTCCGCCTGAGAGATGCGGCGCTCCTTCCTCAACTCTGCAATGCGGTTGGTCAAATTCTCGCCTCCTTTGTTCGCTAAGTAAAGCTCGCTTTACAAATATAGTATAGCACACTTTACATCAATGTCAAGCTAACTTTACGTACTTTTTTAATTTTCCAGAGATATCCCCCAGGTGTTCCGCCTACACTTTCTCAGTCAGACAAAAATCAGCCCCGCCGGAACCGGCAGGGCTGAAAAAGAACATTCAAATCAGGACAAATGCAGACCGTAAAAACCTACCAGAGAGAGGGCCATCAGGCCAATGGTCAGCAGTTCAATGGGGATCCCTTGAAAGCTCTTGGGGCAGCTGGTGAGGCTGACCTCCCGCTGGAGGCCGGCCAGGCACATCAGAGCAAGGGTGGCCCCCACGCCGCCAAAAAAGCCGAAGCACACGGCACCCCCAAAACTGTAGCCCCGCTGTGCTATGAGAAGGGCGGCGCCCATGGCCGCGCAGTTGGCGGTTATGCTGGCCAGATTTGGATCCATCCGCCGGGACAGCTCCGGAATGCAGTTCCGTAAAAACCACCGAAGAGCTGCCACCACCACAGGGCCGGCCAGTGCAAAGGTCAAGGTCTGAAAATAGGCCAGCGCAAAGTGCTGCAGCAGCTGATTTAGTCCCCAGCAGAGCAGGGAGGTAATCGTCATAACCGCAGTCAGGCTGTACCCGGTGCGCCAGGCATCCAGAGGATCCCGAAAGGCTTTCGTCCGCACGCCGATGCCCAGGCAGTTGACCAAAATAAAATTTTCAGACAACAGCGCTGCCAACGCAATGCCTGCCAGCTGAAGCGCAGTCATACAGTCCCCTCCTCTCCCTTCTGCCGCAGAGGATTATACTTCCCCGTCCACATAGTTGACGTCCCCCTCTGTACTCAAGTTGGCTACAATTGCCAGGGCCTGGTTTACGCAGGCAGTAATTGCCTCAGATGTGGCGGTAGCTCCGGACACTGCATCCACTGAGTTGTCTCCTTCACTGCGGATGGTGCCTGACTTGCCCACATATTGGGAGAGGTACTGCTCCGTCATTGCGTCTGTCCCTACACTCTCCGTCTCCCGGTGGTCTGTGACGGCGATTCCGGTGACCTCTCCGTTGGTGCTAACTCCCACAACGGCGGTGAGCAGCCCGCCGAAGCCGTGGGCCTGCACCTCCACACAGTAGCCTACCAATCCGCTGTTACTGTAACCTGCGGTGATACTCAACGCCCCGGCAGCCCGATAGGGCGTCTCCGTGCGGGTGGAGGCCTGGGGCATCACCTGGGCCAGAAGGGACTCCTGGGCCTCTGTCTCCGCCCGGACCGCAGCATAGTCTGTTACCCGGTGAACGCCGAAAATGACCACGCACACAGCCAGGAATACGCCGCCCAGGGCAGCCCACTGGCGCAGTTTTCCTCTCAACTCATCCAGATAGCCTTCACCGGGCATGGTGCCCTCTCCGGCCCGGGCCAAAAACTTCAGCTTAGGCCGGACAAAGCGGATGGCGCTGGCGCTCTCCTTCATCTGCCGTCCCCAGGTTCGGGCCAAAGCAAACCGTCCCGCGCCGAATCGCCGGGGAACAGCAGCCCGGTCCAACAGCCACACACCGCAGTTCATGGTCAAAATTGCCCAGCCCACGCCGTCCGGATAGGAGCCGTAGTATCGCAGCAGTACCGTCAAAAGTCCGCACCCCACCCCAAACAAGGTCTGCCCCAGGGGAGTGACCGGAGTTGTGGTGTAGTCAGAGGCCATAAAGATGGCCCCCAGCATCAGGCCGCCACTGCACAGCTGGGCCGTCATCCAGGCCAGAGCTCCTCCGTCCCCTCTTGGGAACAGCAGCGTGAGCACCGCCACCGTACCCAGATAGGCCAGAGGAATACGGGGGGAGATCACCCGGCGGGTTACTAGATACACGCCCCCCAGAATCAACATAAAGACTGGAACACCGCCCATAGCTCCCCCGTGCTGCCCCAGGAGCATCTGCCCCAGAGTCAGATCCGGAAGCACTCCGGCGTGGAGGCTGGCCATGGGGGTGGCCGTGGAGACGGCATCCGCCCCTCCAATGAGAGCAGTATGCTGAAAGGCATCCACCCAGCTGGTCATTAGCCCGGGAAAGGTACATAGCAGCGTCCGCCCTGCCAGAGCGGGATTGAGAAAATTCCGGCCCAGGCCCCCGTAAAATTGTTTTACAATGACAATGGCAAACAGGCCGCCCAGCACTGGAGCCCAATAGGGCGCCGTGACTGGAAGGCTCATGGCCAACAGGAGGCCGGTGACGCAGGCGGACAGATCTCCCACCGTACTACCCAGCCCCCGAAGCCGGCGGTAGCCATACTCCGCCAAAACGCAGGTAACCACAGAAACCGCTGTCAGCGCCAGTACCCGCGGCCCAAATAGAAAAACAGCCATGGCCAGGGCGGGGGTCAGCGCCACCATCACCTCCAGCATGGTGGAGGTGATGGTGGCGGACTGGGCAATCTGGGGGGAGGTCCGTTGAATCCTTGGTCCTATCATCTCTTTTCCCCTCCTTTGGCCACCAGCTCCCTGGCCTGATGTACCAGCTCCTCCAGAGGGATATGAGAGGGACAGACATAGGTACAGCAGCCGCACTCCATACAGTCCTCCAGATGGAGCTGGGGGAGCCGCTCCCGCTCACCCAGCCGAATTGCCCGGTAGACAAACACCGGATTCAGGTTCATAGGGCAGGAGGACACACAGTGGCCGCACCGCACACACACCGTCTCCGGCTGCTCCGCTCCGCCGTGCTCCTGCGCTGTCAGGCACAGGAGCGCGTTGGTATTTTTCACCACCGGGGCCTCCAGATCAGTTTGCACTGTCCCGGTCATGGGACCGCCGGTGAGAATCACCGCCGGCTTCTCCTTCAGTCCCCCCGCCGATTCCAGCAGACAGCGCAGGGGAGTCCCGATGGGCACCCACAGATTGCGGGGCCGCGCCACTGCACCGCCGCTCACCGTCACAGCCCGGTGAGTCACGGGGCGGCCCTCTACCAGGGCGGCCCGCACCGTAAAGGCTGTGGCCACGTTAAACACCGCGCACTTCACATCCACCGGAGAGCGTCCCGGCGGGACCTCCCGTCCGGTGATGGTACGCACCAGCTGCTTCTCCATACCCAAGGGGTAGCGGGTCTGGATGGTGACCAGTTCGATGGACCGGCGTTTTCGGCGCAGGCGGCGCTCCAGAAATTCCACGGCGTTAAGCTTGTCCCCCGCCACCACCAGCACTGCCCGGTCCGCCCGCAGCAGCTGAGCAAGCATCTGGACCGACTGGAGTACCTGATCACCGTACTCCAGCAGCAAGCGGTGATCCGCCGTTAAATAGGGCTCGCACTCAGCGGCGTTGACAATCAGGGTGTCCACCCTTCCAACCGACTGGGCAATACGCAGATGAGTGGGGCTGGCGCCGCCACCCATGCTGGTCACACCCGCCTGCTGCAGCCGGAGCAGGGCCTCTTCCCTGTCCATTCTGGACCAGTCCATGGGTTCCGGCAGGTCGGGACAGGGGATGTCCAATCCGTCGTTGTCGATGACAATAGCGTCCCACCGACCGCCCCACGGGTGGGGGCGGGGTTCAATGGCTACAACCACCCCTGAGACGCTGGCGTGGAGAAATACGCCGCCCTTCTCCGCCTTAGCAATGACCTGACCCACAGTCACTTTGTCCCCAGGTCTCACCACCGGAACAGACCCGCCCCCCCTGCACATGGTCAGAGGGATACTCACCTGCTTCGGGGCCATCTCAAGAGGCATAATCGGCTTGCGCCGGGTACTCTCTTTATTGGAAGGGGGATGGATCCCACCTAAAAAGCTTCGCCGCATGGCAATCCTCCTCGGACCCGTGGCCTGTGCCTGGGCCCGTGTTCTGTATTATTTCATATGATACTCATCCAGGGAAGCTCTGTCCAGTCCAGCAGAAGAAAATTTACATTTTCGGTATAAAATCGAAGAATTGAGAGGGAAATTTAGATAGATTTCTTTTACATGGTTTCCGCCTCTCTTACTTTTAAACCTCCCCCCTTGTGGGGGCAGTGGACCCGGCGGGGTCGGAGGGGGGCACGGGCTCCATCTCTCTTCCTTTTAAGCCTCCCCTCCTGCGGGGGAGGTGGCCCCGGAGGGGTCGGAGGGGGCTCCTTTCTACATAGGATTCCGCCCCGGAGACGTGTGACTTTCTGGGCGGCCAGAAAGTCACCAAAGAGCCGCCAGGGGGTGGCTGCAATCGGCAGGCCACGCCTGTCTCCATGCCATCCACCCCCTGGACCCCTGTTTACGGGAGTCATCCCTTTTGACCTCCGCCACAACCGGCGGGAGGAAATCTGTGTGGCTGGTCCCGTCTCCCTCCGGGCCCGCGGCCCTGGGGAGCGGAAAATTTCTGTCTGTACCCCTCTGCGGGCCCGCCTGGTTTTGGGGAGCCAACTTACAAAACAAAAACCCGCACCAGCTGTGTTGGCTGCAAAAACTAGGCGCAGGTGTGGAATCGCAGAAGCTGCAATTTTAGGACGTCGCGGGCCACAGGCCCGGGGAAATTGCTGCCAGAGAGCAGATTTTTCGCGCCGGCTGTGTTGGACCCACAAAAGGAGAACACCCCCGTAAACGGGGGTCCGAGGGTAGGCGAATATGGACACTGCGTGTCCATCCTGAGCCGTCCCCCGGCGGCGTTTTGGTGACTTTGCCGCCGCGGGCAAAGCCACCCGCCCCGCGGGGCGGAACCCCTGTAAAATGAGCCCCCTCCGGCCTCTCCGGGGCCACCTCCCCCACAAGGGGGGAGGCTTATAAGAGAAAAAGCGCGCACCGCGCCTAAATTTCCATATAATGTATATAAACGTCTCACAAATCCCCCAATTTCTCCCCATATGAAAGGGTCTGCACCTATCCAACGGTTCAGGCCCACTCATACAAGGAGGAATTTTATCATGTCTACCAATCACACTACCACCTCTGGCCTGTGCCAATGGCTGGCCACAGACCAGGTTCAGCGCGCCGACTTTAACCAGGAC
>CALXGD010000150.1 GCA_944387745.1 uncultured Oscillospiraceae bacterium | reverse complement strand
GGATGGGCACGGCGGACCCCGCCTCCCGGATCTTCCGGCACACGTCAAATCCGTTCATCCCCGGCAGCATTAGGTCCAGCAGGACCAGATCTGGGTTTTGCTCCAAAGCCAGCTGTAGGCCCGTGACGCCGTCGTAGGCCTCCAGGGTGTCGTATCCCTCCCGGCTCAGATTAAAGGACAGGATGTCCACAATATTCTGCTCATCTTCCACAATCAGGATGGTCTTTCCCACCGGAGTTCCCTCCTTGTTTGGCTTGATCTCTTCTCATAGACCCAGCAGGGCCTTCACCTTCAGGGTTGTGGCCACCGTCTTGGCGTCCTCGATGGTCCCGTCCATCACCTGCCGGACCAGCTCCTCAAAGGGCATGGTGAGCACGTTCAAAAACTCGTCCTCGTCCGGATGGCTCTGGGACCGGCGCAGATCCCGGGCCAGGTACATGTGCAGCCGCTCGGTGCAGAAGCCGGGGGAGGCCAGCAGGCAGCCCAGATAGGTCATCTCTCCCGCCTCCAGGCCAGTCTCCTCGCTCAGCTCCCGGGCGGCGGCCAGGCGGTGGTCCTCCCCCTCGTCCAGCTTGCCCGCAGGCAGCTCCAGCAGGAGCTGATGGAAGGGATAGCGGTACTGCTGCACCAAAGTCACCTGGTTCTCCCGATCCAGGGCCAGGATGGCCACTCCACCGGGGTGAAGCACCACCTCCCGCTGGGCCCGCTTCCCATCGGGCAGCTCCGCCTGATCCACCAGCAGGGTGACGATCCTGCCCTGATATACTGTTCGGCTCTCCACCGTCCGCTCTGTCAAATCCATACCCAAAATTCCTTTCCCCGGGCGCTTCTCAGGCGGCGGGGCCCTCCGGCCCCCCTGCCTGGTATTTTCCGCTCAAGCACGGCTTATTATAGCACAGCTCCCCGCCTTTGGTAAAGAAGAAGCCTGAAATTTCAGGCGTTCCTTCCTGCCCGTGTCCCCTACGTGAAACTCCGGAAAAATTTTGGCAGCCTCCCTACTTGCTTTTTTTCCGCTTCCGGGGTACAATAAGGTCAGAAAGCAGGCAGGAGGTACTCCCCATGAGCGACGCGTACGGTCCCGACTTTATCACCGTCACCGATGAGGACGGCAATGAGTTTGAGCTGGAGCTGGTGGACACTCTGGAGCACAACGGCATCACCTACCACGCTATGTTTCCCGCCTCCGGACAGGAGGATGGGGAGGATGACGAGCCGTTGGATGTGGACGCCGACGACGAGGAGTACGGCCTTGTCATTATGAAGGTTGTGGAGGAGAATGGCGAGGAGCTGCTCTCCACCCTGGACAGCGATGAGGAAATCGAGGAGATTTATAATCTCTTCATGGAGCGGTTCTTCCAGGAGGAGGACCAGTAATCTCAACTTCAGGCGGGTTTTCCTGCTCGGTGCGTGATGGGCCTTTTTAAACCCACATTTCTTAAACGGGACGCCCCCCTCACGGCGTGGCTTGCAGGCCTCCCGGCCCCCTTCGAGGTCGGCTGGAAGTTGGAAGCAGTAAAGCGTCGTGGAGGCGACCCACCTGCCATTTCGTGCAGGTTTTAAACAGGTCCACACGGCCAGAGCGGGGTATATAAAACTCACTTGGACATGGGCCGCGGCGCAAGCCGCGGTCTTTTTTATGAATTTTTATCCTGCTGCCCATGAACATTCTGTAAAAGCTGCCCTTTTCTCCCCTTTTGCCCCTTGAATCTCTCCATAAATTTTTGTATAATAACACGGAATTCCCCGTCCGGCCGCTCTCTCAGGCGGCCGGACACTTGCAAGTAACAACGAGAGGACGGAACAAACTGTGAGTGCATCCAGAGAAAAGAAAGCCCGCGCGGACGCCACATACGTCCAGCACCGGAATCATCAAGAGGAGAGCGGCAGCGGCCGCAAGCATGTCCTGTACGCAATCGCCGGAGGCATTGTGGCAGTGCTGGCCATCGCCCTGCTGATTTGGGACAGCGGCTTCTTCCAGAGGCGGTCCACCGCCGTCACCATCGACGGAGAGGACTTCAACCCCGCGGTGGTCCAGTACTACTACCAGATCGCCGCCAACAACGCCGCCTATAACTCCACTGGCCCCACCTTTGACCCAAGCACAGACGCCGACGAGCAGATCTACGACGAGGAGTCCGGCCAGACCTGGCGGGACTACCTGCTGGACCAGGCTATTGAAGCTCTGACCCAGGTGACGGTCCTGGTCCACCAGGCCGAGGCGGAGGGCTTCTCTCTCCCCCCCGCAGACCAGGCCGTCTACGACCTACAGATGGACTCCCTGGACCAGGCCTGGCGTGCCAGCGGCTCCTATGACAGTCTGAACAGCTACCTACAGGTGAACTTCGGCCGCTATATGGACGAGGATACTCTGCGGGAGCTCTTTGCCGACCAGATGCTGGCGGACGCCTACCTCCAGAACTACCAGGACAGCCTGACCTATACGGAGGAGGAGCTGGAGGACTACTACAGCGAGCACGCCGATGAGCTGGACACCTTCTCCTACTCTGTCTTTACCATCCAAGCCTCTGTGGAGGAGGAGACCGACGAGGAGGGCAACCCGGTGGAAATGACCGAGGAGGAGACTCAGGCCGCCTTTGACGCCGCCAAAACCGACGCCCTGGCCCTGGCTCAGGAGCTGCAGGACCGTGTCTCCGCAGGGGAGGACCTCCAGGCTCTGGCGGACGAATACGCCGATGACCTGCTCAGCTCCTCTCTCCACAACGTCTCTGTGGGCTCCGATCTCTCTCCCTTCGCCTATGCCGACTGGCTGTACGACGCCGCCCGGCAGCCGGGGGACGTCACCCTGTCTGAGCAGGACCGCAGCGAGAGTCAGCTCTACAACTACTATGTAGTTCAGTTTGACAGCCGGGAGCGGGACGAGTCCCCCACCGCCGACGTGCGCCACATCCTCATCAGCGCCGGCCAGTCCCCCACCCAGGAGGACTTTGATGCCGCTCAGGAGACTGCCCAGGCCCTGCTGGACCAGTGGCAGGCGGAGGGCGGCACCGAGGACGCCTTCGCAACGCTGGCCGCGGAAAACAGCACTGACAGTGGCTCCGCCGCAGAGGGCGGCCTGTACACCGGCATCTCCAGCCTGGACGGCCTGGAGCCCAACTTCCTGAACTGGGCCCTGGACCCCGCCCGGCAGCCGGGGGATACGGGCATTGTGAAGAACGAGTCCAGCATCATCCAGGGCTGGCACATCATGTACTTTGTGGGCTGGGACGACCCCACCTGGATCTACACCATCAAATCCACCTTTAAGACCGAGGACACCACCCAGTGGAGCTCCGACCTGGCGGACGGAGCAGAGGTTGTCCGGGGATCCGGTCTAGATCACGTGAAATAACCCACCTGCACCATAACTCCCTGGGCGCTGTAAACTTGCAGCGCCCAGGGAGCTTTTTTATGCTTGCATCTTCCTCACTCCAGACGGAACCGTCCCCGCAGAGAGAGCCCCTGGCCGTTGATCGCCGCCAGATAGAGGATCAGCCCAAAGAGCAGAGCGCCCGGAAGCCGGTACATCACCGGCACACCGCTGTCCTGGAGCACCTGCAGCAACAGGTTGGTCACCAGGGCGGACAGCAGAGCCGCCAGACCGGGAGCCGTGACCCACTGAAACCAGCGCATCCTCATCTGGGTAAACCTCTTCAACCGCCACCCACACAGGGCCGTTCCCAGGGCTGCTGACACCAGCGTCCCCAACACAAAGCCCCCCATGCCAATCTCCGGATTTCCCACCAGCTCGGCAGTGAAGGCCAGCTGAACGCCATCGCACAGCAGAGAGATCCAGGCCACCGTCCCCTGCCTGCCGATCCCGTTGAGGGAGGCCCCCAGCACCGACTGGTAGCACCCCAGGGCGGTGGCCACTGCCAGTGGGACCAGGTAGTCCCCCACCGTCTCCTGGCGGAAGAGGAGCATCCCCAGCTCCTCCCCCAGCACTGCCATCAGACCCATGGCCGGGAGGGCCAGCATCGACACGGCGGACATGGCCTGGGAGATCTGCCGGCGCACCTCCTCCCCCCGGCCCAGGGCATTGGATCGGGCCAGACGGGGCACCAGCACCAGCCCCATGGCCCCCAAAAATACGGTAGGGAGGGCCAGCATGGGCAGCGTCATCCCGCACACCACCCCCAGCTCCGATACCGCCTGGGACCGATCCAGTCCCCCCTCTACCAGCTTCTGGGGCACCAGAGCTGCGTTCACCGCCCCCATAAGGTTGCCCAGCAGGGAGTTCAGACCCACAGGCAGCGCGATAAGGGCCACCCGCCGGCGGCGGACACGTCCCCTCTCTCCCGGCCCCTCCAGCCCCATGCGCCTCAGCCGCAAGCGGTACAGGAGGGTCAGAGTCAGAGCGGAGACAATCTCACAGATCACCATCCCCGCCGTGATCAGGCCCACCACCCGCTCCGGGTACTGGGGCAGAAAGCACATCAGTAGGCCCAGCACCGCCGCCGTGCGCACCGCCTGCTCCACCAGCTCCGCTACCGCTGGAGGGCGCACCAGGCCGGAGCCGTAAAAAAAATGCTTATGCAGATTTTCCACCCCGGTGAGGGCCACGCAGGGCAGGAGGAGAATTAGTCCCAGCTGGGTGCGGGCATCCCCCAGCAGATAGACGGAGATGGGATCATACCACAGGACCACCGCCCCGGTGATGGGCACCATCAACAGAAGCAGCGCTCTGAGGCAGGTGCCCAGCAGCTGGGGGATCCCCCGGCTGTTCCCCAGGGCCAGGTATTGGGGGGTCAGGTTAGACACCGCCGCCGTCAGCCCCACCACCGCCAGAGAGAGAAACACAGAGTACACCGGCATCAGCAGCTGGTAAAGCCCCATCACCTCCGCCCCCACCATTCGGGACAGGGCCACCCGATATCCGAAGGCCACCAGCTGGGATAAAGTGCCCAGCACCGTCAAAAACAGAACGCTCCCGCCCGCCGTCATCCCCTGCTTGCCCGCCACATCAGTCCCCCCTCTCCCTCTACTGTATTCTTTGGAGCGGTTCGGTATGTCCGGGGGACAAAAATCGGCGTGGCGCCCAGATGGGCGCCACGCCGTAGCTTCACAGTTCTATTTTCCCGGTCTGGGGGCTCGCTGCACGGGGGCAGGCAGCTCAATTCCCGCTGCCGCTATGTGAGAACTCCCATGCGCTTGGCCGTCTGCCGCTGGTAGATGTAAATGCCTGCCACCAGAGCCAGACCGATCAGATCGGTGACGGTTCCAGGGATCATCATTCCCATGCCGCCGATGGCTATCAGGACCCGGAACAGTGGGTTGATTGCCCGGAACAGGAAGCCGTTGAGGGCGGCCGCCACGCCGAACAGTCCCAGCAGGGAGGTAATCACAATCTGGATCACCTGTCTCACCACCGAAGCAGTGGGAGTGCTCGGGTCAAACTGGAAAAGCATCACCGGGTTCAGGCAGAAAATATAGGGAACAATAAAAGCCGCGATGGCCAGCCGCGTGGCATTCAGGCCGGTTTTCATGGGATCCGCCTTGGCAATGGCGGAGCCGGCATAGGCGGCCAGGGCCACAGGGGGCGTGATGTCGGCCACAATGCCGAAGTAGAACACGAAGAAGTGGGCGCAGATCACCGGCACGCCAATCTCAGGCCGGATCAGGATGGGCGCACAGGTGGCGGCCATGATGCAGTAGTTGGCGGTGGTGGGCACGCCCATGCCCAGAACAATACAGCACAGCATAGTGAGGAACAGAGCGATGATGGCCACGCCGCCGGACAGGTCAATGATCAGAGTGATCAGCCGGGCCGCCAGGCCAGTGGAGGTGATGCAGCCGGCCACCAAACCGGCCATAGCGCAGGCCACGGCCACGGTGATGGTGCCCTTGCCGCCGGCCTCTAGGGCGTCCAGAATCTTCCCGAAGGTGAGGCGCTCCGCCTCGTCCACATGGCCCGACTTGCCGCCCACCAGGTTGCTAATGAAGCCCACGCCCAGAGCGATGAGGATCGCGATGGCCGCGGACATCTGCATGGTCCAGCCGATGGTCACCAGAATAACCAGGACGATCAGGGGGGTGAGCAGATAACACTTGGGCAGCAGCTGACCGGCCTTGGGCAGGTTTTCCCGGGGGATACCCTTCAGGCCCAGCTTCTTAGCCTCCAGATGGACGGCGATGTAGATGCCAGTGAAGTACAGCAGGGCCGGGAGAATGGCCAGCACGATAATACGGGAGTAGGGAACTCCGGTGTTCTCCGCCATGATGAAGGCGGCGGCGCCCATAATAGGAGGCATGATCTGCCCGCCGGTGGATGCGGCGGCCTCCACCGCCCCGGCGAACTCCGGCTTATAGCCGGTCTTTTTCATCATGGGGATGGTCACCGAGCCGGTGGTCACCGTGTTGCCCACGGAGGAGCCGGACACCATGCCGCAGAGGGCGGAGGAGATAACGGCCACCTTGGCCGGGCCGCCGGCGGAGGCGCCGGCCACACAGTTGGCCAGGTTGATGAAGTAATTGGAGATACCTGTCCGCTCCAGGAAGGCGCCGAAGATAATGAACATGACAATGAAGCGGGCACAGACGGTGATGGGGGTGTTCATCAAACCGTCGGTGGTGTAAAACAGGATGTAGATTACCCGCTCAAACCGGGTGGTGGCGAAGGTGTAGATCATCAGTACACCCACCACGCACAAAATGGGGATGCCCACGCACCGGCGGCACAGCTCCATCAGCGCCAGGATACCCACGATGGCCATGACAACCATCAGGGGGTCATTGGTGATGCGGGAGCCCAGCTTCGCAAACTCCCGCCCGTTGAGGGCGAAGTAGAAGAAGGGGGCCGCCCCCACCACCATAATGATGATGTCATACCAGGGGATGTAGTTTGCCCGGGTCACATTCTTTCGGATGGGGTAGTGGAGATACCCCAGCACGAGGATCATCCCCAGGAACCGGGGCAGACGCACCTCGGTCAGCGCTGTGCTCCACAGTGTCACATAGATACAGAAGAGGGAAAAGGCCACTGAAATCAGCTTGACGATAAAAGCCGGCCGGCCGGTCCAAATTCTGGTGTTGGACTCCCGGTCGTACTTCTTCATCACTTCGTCCACCTGGGCCTGGATGGACGCAGCATCGTCCGCCGCCAGCTGGGTCTGAAGGTTCTCCTTGGATTCCATGGTCTCTTTGTCGTTGGATGCCATACCTCTCGTCTCCTTTCTCCGTTTGGCTTTGCAGGGGCGGCGGCTTTCAGGGCCGCGGTTCCCTTAAAAAACGGCTGCGGCGGGCTCCGGCCCACCGCAGCCGCCTTAGGTAAGACTGCTGTGAGAGTACGCTCCTGTTACTTGCCGGGAACCTCGATGCCCTTCTCAGCGAAGTAGGCCACAGCGCCGGCGTGATAGGGGACGTCAATCACGGAAGTGGCGAACTCCATGTCCAGCTCCGCGCCCTTGCCATGGGCGGCGGTGATAGCGGGAATGTTCTCAAAAATGCCGTACAGGAAGTTGTAGATGTCGTCCTCGGGCACATCGTCATTGGCAATCACCACGGCGCCCACCGCCACAGTCTGCACATCCTCGGGAGTGCCGTAGGTGTCAGCAGTGATGGTGTAGGGGCTGTAGTAGGGGGAGGTCTCGATCAGGGCGTCGATGTGCTCCTGGTCCAGGCCCACCAGGTAGATGTCACGGCCGGTAGCCAGCTCCTGGACCGCGGCCGTGGGGGCGCCGGCCACAATAAAGGCGGCGTCGATGGTGCCGTTGATCAGAGCGTCGGTGCTGTCGGCGAAGTTCTGATAGGTGGAGTTGATGTCGCTCTCCTCCAGGCCATAGGCGCCCAGGATGTCCAGAGCGTTAAAGTACACGCCGGAATTGGCGGCGCCCACAGAGACGTTCTTGCCCTCCAGGTCGGCCACAGATGTGATCTCAGGATCCAGGGTGACAATCTGGACCTGCTCCATGTACAAAGCGGCCACAGTGGAGAAGGTGTCAATGGCGCCGTCCGCCTCAAACAGGCGGCTGCCGGCATAGGCATAAGCCATTACGTCAGACTGGACGAAGCCCATGTTGGCATCCCCATCCATCATCATGTAGATGTTGTCCTGGGAGCCGTTGGAAGAGATGTAATTGACAGTTGTGCTGGTCGCAGAGCCGATGGTGGTGGCCAGCACGCCGCCGAAACCGTAATAGGTGCCGCTGGTGCCGCCGGTAGCAAAGGTCACAGAGCCGCCGCCGTCACGTCCGCCGGTGACGATGCTGCTCTCCGTCTCGCCGCCGCTGCTGGAGCTGGCGTCAGCGCCCTGACTTGTGCTGGCTCCGCCGCCGGAACCGGCAGGCTCCTCCGTTGATGTGTCGCCGCCGCAGCCGGCCAGAGCCATGGTAAAGACCATCGCCATTGCAAGGACAAGAGCAAGTTTCTTTTTCATCATAATGATTCCTCCATTTCAAAATGACTGTTTTGGGGAACTTTACTTGCAAAAACATTATAGCTCATTTGTTTGAAAAATGCAAGGTTCTTTTTATTTCTTTTGCTTTTTTAGGGAAATACTACATTTTATCTTTATTTTGTTATTGAATTAACAATTTTTATAGAATATTCACACTTTTTGCAGAGTTTCTTTCAAAGCTGTTCCGGCCTCCATTCCCCCATGGCCTCCTCCAGCTTCCCTAGAGCCCGCTTTTCAATGCGGGATACATAGCGCCCCGGCTATTGTAAGCGATTTCCGCCGGAAATTTACGCCG
>CALXGD010000149.1 GCA_944387745.1 uncultured Oscillospiraceae bacterium | reverse complement strand
TTCGGGTGAGCTGATGGACGATGGCCGCCACCATCTCCATGTGGCCCAGCTCCTCGGTGCCGATGTCGGTCAAAAGGCCTTTGGCCTCGGCGTAGGGCATGGAGTACCGCTGGGACAGATAGCGCATGGAGGCCCCCAGCTCCCCGTCGGGGCCGCCGTACTGGCTGATGATAAAGGCGGCCAGCTTGGGGTTGGGTGTGGAGATCTTTACGGGGAATTGTAGCTTCTTCTCATAAATAAACATCTCACTTCACCTCGTTCTGCTGATAATTCCAGGGCCACGGGTCCTGAAGCCAGCGGTAGGAGCTCCCCGCGGCGGCGGCGGTCTTGGTGATGGGGCCGTACTTGGACTCGTACTCCGCTTTGGCGCTCTGCTCCAGGGCGGAGTACTGCTTGAAGAGGTCAAAGGCCTCCGCGTCCTCCGGGTGTGTGTCCAGGTAGGTGCCCAGCTCCAGCACCACAAACTCCAAAGCCTGGAGCTCCACCAGGGGGTTAGAGGGGAGGGCGCTGTCCTCCACCTTCAGATGGAAGGGCAGGTTCAGACCAGGAAACAGAGTGCCGCTGCTGAGGGCCTCCTTCTGGGTGTATTTCTTGGCTCCGTTCTGCTGCATGGGCACATAGGGCACCGCCAGCCCCGCGCAGGAGGGCAGAGTGCCGTAGTTGTCCGGACAGGTGGGCAGCGGACAGGAATTGCCGATTTCGTTGTTCAAAACAGGATTCCTCCTTGGTCGGCTTGGTTGGGAGGGGCCCTCGGGTCCCTCCAGGTCATTCTATGTGAGAGACAGCTGGCCGGTCCCAGCGGGGGGCGGCTGGAATCACCCGTCTGGGAAAAAGCGGTGGAAAAACGGGGAAATAAGAGGGGCGGCGAGGGGAGAGGAGGCGAAAAAAATTTCTCCCCGCATACCGCCCGCCCTCCGGCCATAGGCTGAAGGGGAGGTGGCGCAGATGGGGAGAAAACTGGGTCTGGCGGCGGCCGTGCTGGCCGTTTTGACAGTGGCAGGCGGTCTTTTTGGGCGGGGACGCTGGGCCGGGAGCGCTCCGGCGGCGTCTCTCTCCCAGGGGACGGCGGCGTGGATCATCGACGCCGGCCACGGGGGAGAGGACGGGGGCGCGGTGTCTCCCAACGGGGCGGTGGAGAGCGCCATCAATCTGGAGGTTGCCCGGCGCCTAGACGGCGTTCTGGCCCTTCTGGGGGAGAGCACCCTCCTGCTCCGGGACACGGATGTGTCCCTCCACGGCCCGGAGGCGGTGTCCCTGCGGGAGAAGAAGGCCTCCGACCTGCGCAGCCGGGCGGAGACGGCCGCCCAGTACCCGGAGGCCGCCCTGGTGAGTATCCACCAAAACAGCTTCCCACAGCCCCAGTACCGGGGAACCCAGGTGTTCTGGGCCCCCACAGAGGGCTCTCAGAAGCTGGCCCAGGGAATTCAGGAGACGGTCCGGAGCAAGCTCCAGCCGGACAACAGCCGGGAGAGCAAGCCCATCCCGGAGACGGTCTATCTGATGAACCATGTGCCCAACCGGGCGGTGCTGGTGGAGTGCGGATTCCTCTCCAACCCGGAGGAGGAGGGGCTGCTCCAGGACTCGGCCTATCAGACCAAGCTGGCGGTGGTGATTGCGGCGGGGTGTCTGGGGCGGCAGGCGGAAGGGTTCTGTCCATAAATGCAAAAAAACGGCTGGCACGCGCCAGCCGTTTTTGCCGGGAAGAAAAGCTTTCGTTATTCGGCCCAATTCTCCACGTCCAGGCCCGGGACACGTTCAAATTCCCGGACGTTGTTCGTCACCACTGTCAGTCCCTCCGATTTGGCGTGAGCCGCGATCAGCAGGTCCAGAGGACCGATGGGGGTTCCTCTGCTTTGTAGAAACGCGCGAATCGCTCCATACTCAGACGCGGCGGCGGCTCCAAAGGGCAGAACGCTCAGCGGCGCAAGAAACCGGAGCAGCGCCTGTTCGTTTTTGGCGGGGTTGGAGCTGTGCTTCATTCCATATTCCAGCTCAGCCAGGGTGATAGACGAGATGCATAGACCGTTGTTGAGCTCCTCCTGGAAGCGGTGCAGCACTTTTTCCGGCTTGTTTTTCATAACATAGATACAGATATTTGTATCCAACAGATAGATCATAGCGGCTCCCTCTCCTCCAGGGTGCCCTGGTCTCTGCCGTCCTCAAAAATGTCGTCCGTAAAACCGTCCAGACCCTCTAAAAAGGTTTTCCAGAGCGCATCCTTGGGGACAAGGATCACAGCCTCCCCCAGCTGCTGTATCACGACCTCGCTGGTCTTGAATCGAAACTGCTTCGGCAGACGAACCGCCTGACTTCTCCCGTTTTCAAAGATTTTTGCGGTTTCCATCGCGCTCACCTCCTATCAATAGTATATATCGTGATATATATTTTAGTCAATGCTCCTGTGCATCAATTTTGAAAAATTCCAGATTCAATTTTGCATTCCTGAGACCTCGTAGGGGCGGGCCTCCGCGCCCGCCCGTTTGGCAAAGGCTTTTGGGACATGGGGCCGGAACAGAGCCCAGCCCCTGCATCATATTCAGGAACACAATGCCGAATTGGGAGCATCAGAGAAAAGGGACGGCTCCCTTGTCCCGCGACTGTTCCGCGGCAAGAGAACCGTCCCCTTCGCTTGTTAGCTGGTGTGTTACGGCGTCACTGCCCACACCCGGGCGGGCAGGCCGGTGGCCCCCTTGATGTTGGGGTAGGACACCAGGATCACCGCCCCGGCGGGGGCCACCTGGTCCAGGTTGGAGAGCAGCTCCACCTGGAGATGTCCGTTGGAGAGGACGTACCGCTCACAGGCCAGGTCCCCGGCCTGGGCCGCCAGCTGGGAGGCATCGGTGTCGATGGTCTCATGGCCGTTGGCGGCGGCCTTTCTCGTCTCATAGATATAGTTCAGAGCCTCCATGGACCAGCCGGGGGTGTGCTCGCCCCCCTCCGCGTCAAAGTTGGACAGGGCGTCCATGCTGGGCCAGCGCTTGGACCAGTCGGTGCGCAGGGCCACGAAGGCCCCCTCGGGGATGGGGC
>CALXGD010000148.1 GCA_944387745.1 uncultured Oscillospiraceae bacterium | reverse complement strand
AACATCACCCTGTGCCTGGCGGGGCTGGCGGGCATCGGCGGCGGCTCTCTAATCTCCCGTCTGCTGGGGCAGGGCCGCCGGGAGGAGGCACAAAAAGTCAGTGCCTTCTCTATCTATTTGGGAATTTTCATTGCGGCGCTCTTTGCCGCTGGGATCGCTCTGTTCCTGGACCCTGTTCTCACCCTGCTGGGAGCGGGGGAGAACACCTATCTGTACGCGCGGCAGTATGTCTGCTGCGTGATTGTGGTGGGCGGGATTCCCACAGTGCTGTCCAATGTGTTGGCCAACTTGATCCGGAGCATCGGCCGCTCCAAGGAGGCGGGCTTCGGTATCATCCTGGGCGGGCTGCTGAACATCGCTCTGGACCCCATCTTTATGTTTCTGATTCTGCCGGACGGGTACGAGGTGCTGCGGGCGGGGATCGCCACCTGTCTGTCCAACTGCGTGACCTGCCTCTTTTTCATTGTGACGGTGCTCCGCACGGGGCGGGAGTCCGGGATCACCTTCTCTCCCAAAGGCGGACTGCCCCGGCGGGAGAGCATCATCGGTGTCTTTATGGTGGGGGTGCCCTCCGCCATTACCTCCTTCCTCTTTGATATGGACTACCTCATTTTGGACAAGCTCATGGCCTCCTATCACGATCTGGCTCTGGCCGCCATTGGAATTGTGTTGAAGGTGGAGCGGGTCCCACTGAATGTGGGGATTGGCATCTGCCAGGGCATGATGCCCCTGGTGGCCTACAGCTATGCCGCGGGGGATAGGCAGCGGATGGAGGACACCATCCGCCTCTCCCGGCGGCTGGGCCTGACGGTGGCCGGGATCAGCATCCTCCTCTATGAGCTGTTCGCGGTGCCCTTTGCCCATCTTTTTATTTCGGATGCCCAGACGGTGGAGCTGGCCTCCCAGTTTCTGCGGATTCGTGTGCTGGCCACGCCGCTTATGTTTATGAGCTTCTTCACCGTCTACCTCTTTCAGGCCTTCGGCAGGGGAAAGGTGGCGCTGCTGCTGGGGGTGTCCCGATGGCTGGGCTTCAACATCCCCATGCTGTTTCTGCTCAACGCCCTCTTCGGGATGTTCGGATTGGTCTGGTCTCAGGCGTCGGCAGATCTGCTCACTGTGGCCCTGTCCCTCTATGTATATCACAGGTGCAGGCCCAGGCTGGAGAATCAAAGTCCGCAATAGCTCCCGGCTTCTCTTTGAATGTGGCAAGCCCGGTTCCGGCATAGGATGCCGGAACCGGGCTTTTGGCTCTGGGCCGCTAAGAGAAGAGCAGCTCCTGAAGCTGTCCCAGCAGCTCCAGAGATTTGAATTTCAGAACGTATTCGGGGCCGTCCTCGGTGATGAGCGCCGCCTGGTCCGGCGTGAACTGCCCCGCAGCGGCCGCCTCGTCCACTGTCTCTGACGCCGCCCCCAGACACAGGGGCGGAAAGGCCACGCACCACCAGTTCTGTCCCGCCCCGTCGCCGATGACGATCCGCAGGGCGGCGTACTCCCCGGCGGGGAGGGCAAATCCCTCGTACTCCTTTGTGGGGAACCAGCACTGTTCTAGGGAGGCGGTTACTGGGTAATCGTACCCGGCGGCGCATACTGTCTCCTGCCCCGTCCGAGCCAGGTCGCCCAAGTGGCTTTGGAGGGCCGCCCGCGCGGCCTCCAGATTTGCCCCCTCTGGGTAAAGCGTCTCTGCCTGGGCCAGCACCGCGTCCCGCACCTGGAGCTTCAGCTCCTGATCCTCCTGGCTGTCGGAGTTGGCCAGCACGTGGAAGCGGATCACCCGATCCGCCAGAGAGGTCTGCTCCTGCCCCAGCCAGAAGGCGCATAGGAGGGCGCACAGCACCCCTGTCATCAGGGCCAGCTCCCACCGCTTCAGCCCTCGGTCGTATTTCATAAAAACACCGTCCATTCTGTCCGTACCTGTTATGTACCGGTAGGGATAGGATAGACGGTTTTTTTCTGTTTTAAACAGTTTCACATAAAAAGGTGTCCCGGCAGTACTCCTTCAGGGTGGCGTGCGCCTGCTCCGCCTCCTCGCGCCGGGAAAACAGGCCAAAGGCGGTAGGTCCGCTGCCGCTCATGCTGGTCCCCAGGGCCCCGCACTGGATCAGGAGGTTCTTCAGCTCCGATACCTGGGCGGAGAGCCGCGGCGGGAGTACGTCCTCAAACACATTGTACATGCGCCGGGCCACCCCCTCCAGATCTCTAGCTTTCAGGGCGGCCAGAAGGCCGGCGGTGTCCGGTCGGCGGCGCAGCTTCACCCGGTCCGCCTGAGCGAACAGCTCCGGGGTGGAGATGGGAAACTCCGGTTTACAGGCCACCACCCAGCAGTGGGGCAGAGGTGGCAGGGGAGTGAGGATCTCCCCCCGGCCCTCCGCTAGTGCGGTGCCACCCATGACGCAGTATGGCACATCGGACCCAACCTGCTCCCCGATTTTGGCCAGCTCTTGGGGAGAAAACGGTCCCCCCGCCCACCGGTTCAGGGCCTGGAGGACGGCGGCGGCGTCGCTGCTCCCTCCGGCCATGCCGGCGCACACGGGAATACGCTTCTCAATGGAGATATCCAGGTCCTCAGGCTCCCTGCCTAGGGCCTCCCAGAACCGAAGCGCGGCGGCGGCGGCCAAATTCTTCTCCCCGGTGGGCAGAAAGCGCAGATTGGTCCGCACCCTAAGGCCTTCGCCCTGATTTTCTGTCAGGGTGATGGTGTCCGCCAGGGTGACCGACTGCATTACCATTCGCAGGTCGTGATAGCCGTCGGGCCGCCTGCCCAGGATATCCAGGGTCAGATTCAATTTCGCATAGGCCTGTACTTCCATAGGCTCCCCTCTTTTGTAGGGGCACATCAATCCCGGATGCGCCGGGCCTCTAAGTAGAATCGCTTATCCTGGGCCTCGCCCATGGAGAAGGTTTTCCGGGGGAGCGCCCCGTCCCGAATTACGGTGGGGAACAGCTCCTCTTTCCCCATGGCGGGCAGCAGGAAGCCCACAGTGTCCGGCTGAGTGGCCAGCTTCTGCACCACGTCCGCCCCGTGGATGTAGTCCACCCGGACGCCCGTATGCTTTGTCAGATACCAGTCCAAAAAGCTCTGCAGGGTGCCCACCGGTAGCTGGGCTGCCGGGTCCGGGACGGAGATCACACCCCGGTTCTCCCCTGACACATAGGTCAGCCGGTTGCCCTCACCCTCCCCTTTTTGCGCCCCAGGGCAGTGTGCCAAAAGCGCCTCCAGCAGTTCCTCCGGCTTCACGCCGAACACCACCCGGTGGATGGGCTCGAACTCCAGAGAGTCGTCGTGGAGGTTGTCCAGCTCCACCAGGGCGAACCGGGCGGGGAGCTTATCCCACTGCTCCGGGGGCGTGAGGCGCTTCTGCCGCTCGTAGCACTCCTTAGCGGTGGCCAGGGAGTGGTTGCCGTCCCCCACAGCGAAGAGCAGCAGCGGCTCATTTTCCGTGCCGTACCGGGCGTTGCATTTCTTTGGGTCCGCCAGGGCGGACAGGGCCTTGGCCACCTGCTCCTTCTGGCCCTCCGTCAGCTCCCAGCCCTTGATATGGCCGCCCCCCTCCATCAGATCGAAGTCATAGAGGACCTCCATGGAGGCAGTTTGGCCTGCCAGGGGCTCGATCACCGTCCGGTCCGGGTCGTCCGCCAGGAGCATCACATGGGGAAGCTCAATGGGGGCGTTCTTCCGCACCGCCACCCGGGGCGGGATGCGGGAGAGCACCGTCCCCTCGGTGGCCCGGATGGGGGTCTCCGCCCCCGGCTCATAGTCGTACTGCTCCAGGTCCACCATGCCCATGAGCCCCCGGCGGATTTTTCCCGTGCTCAGGGTGCGCTCCACATAGAAGATGGCGTCCGGGTGTTTTGTAAAACGACCCTCCCGGAGATAGCGGCTCATGGTGTTGTTGATCTCCATGATGTCCGTCTCCACGCTGGGCCCCTCCAGACAGCTCTCCGGCAGAATCAGCCGCAGGGCGGAGGGGGACCGGCCCACGTTCTCCTCCACCCGCTGCCAGTACTCCGGCTGGGAGGTGTACTGGTCGCAGGCCACCACACTCCACTTGGAGTATTCGCAGCCCCTGGGCAGCAGGATGTCCGCCGGGCGGAAGGGGAGGGCCTCAAATAACTTGTTCATGTATGGTCACTCACTTTTATTGGTTTGGGGGAAGGGCGTTAGGGGCGCACCTGTGTGTGCGCCCCATAGTCCGACGATTTTCTCCGGGCGGACATACAGGTCCGCCCCTGCAGGCGGTGCGCCGGATCGCCGCGCCCCACCAAATGGTCTCGTTACACCATAGCCCCCCTGATGGCGCTGAGCAGGTCGTCAAACGCCTCAAAGGCGGGCAGCTCCGGGTGGTCGGCCTTGATCTTCTCGGTGCTCTTAAACAGGAAGCCCGCCTTGCTGGCCTGAATCATGGCCAGGTCGTTGTAGCTGTCCCCGGCGGCGATGGTGTCATAGCCGATGGACTGCAGGGCCTTCACGGTGGTGAGCTTGGACTGCTGGCAGCGCATCTGGAAGCCGGTGATCTCCCCACTGGGGGCCACCTCTAGGGTGTTGCAGAAGATGGTGGGGTAGTCCAGCTTCTTCATCAAGGGCATAGCGAACTGCTCGAAGGTATCGCTCAAAATCAGAACTTGAGAGAAGGAGCGCAGCTCGTCCAAAAATTCCTTGGCCCCCGGCAGGGGGTCGATCTTGGCGATGGTGGCCTGAATCTCTTTTAACCCTAGGCCATGCTCCTTCAAAATACCCAGCCGCCAGCGCATGAGCTTGTCGTAGTCGGGCTCGTCCCGGGTGGTGCGGCGCAGCTCCGGAATACCGCTGGCCTCGGCGAAGGCGATCCAGATCTCCGGGACCAACACGCCCTCCATATCCAAACAGGTAATATACATGATGTTGATTCCTCTCTATTATGAACTATTTTTGGCGGCCCGCTGTCCGTCCGCCCATCCTATGAATTTCTAACTCTTAATTCCTAATGCCGCTCAGCCCCGCTCCTTCAAATTCTGAAGGAAATGGTCCAGCCGGCTCACCGCCTCAGCGATGTCCTTCATGGAGGCGGCATAGCAGGCCCGGAAGAAGCCCTCGCCTCCGGGTCCGAAGGCGTCGCCGGGAATAACGGCCACCCGCTCCTCCCGCAGGAAGCGCTCGCAGAACTCCTGGGAGCTCAGGCCGGTGGACTGGATGCAGGGGAATACATAAAACGCGCCCTTGGGCTCGAAGCAGGTCAGGCCGATGCGGTTCAGGTTCTCCACCAGATACCGGCGGCGGCTGTCATACTCCTCCCGCATGTGTTCAATGTCCCCATCCCCGTTGCGCATGGCCTCAATGGCGGCGTACTGGCTGGTGGTGGGTGCGGACATGATGCCGAATTGGTGGAGCTTCGTCATAGAGGCCACAATGGGCTGGGGGGCGCACACATAGCCCATGCGCCAGCCAGTCATGGCGTGGCTCTTGGAGAAGCCGTTCACCACCACAGTGCGGTCATACAGCTCTGGCAGGTTGGCGGGGGAGACGTGCTTCTGTCCGTAGGTGAGCTCGGCGTAGATCTCGTCGGAGAGCAGCATGATGTCTGTACCCTCCAGGACGGGAACCAGGGCCTCCAGGTCGGAGCGCTCCATGATGCCGCCGGTGGGGTTGCAGGGGAAGGGGAGAACCAGCGCCTTGGTCTTGGGGGTGATGGCGGCTTTCAGCTGCTCTGGGGTGAGGCGGAACTCGTTCTCCGCCTTCAGCTCCACATAGACTGGCACGCCTCCGGCCATTTCGGTGAGGGGGCCGTAGCACACAAAGGAGGGCACCGGGATGATGACCTCCTCCCCCGGATTCACCAGACAGCGCAGGGACAGGTCGATGGCCTCGCTGCCCCCCACGGTGACCAAAATCTGGTTGGTATAGTCATAGTGCAGGTCAAAGCGGCGTTTCAGATAGCTGGCGATCTCCCGGCGCAGCTCTAGCATACCTGCGTTGGAGGTGTACTTGGTGTGGCCCCGCTCCAGGGAGTAAATGCCCGCGTCTCGGATGTGCCAGGGGGTGACGAAGTCGGGCTCGCCGATGCCCAGGGTAATGGCGTCGGTCATCTCCTCCAGAATGTCAAAAAACTTCCGGATGCCTGAGGGTTTGATCCCCTGGATTTTTTGGTTTAAAATTTCCTCATAATTCATGAAAATACAAACTCCCTTTCTTGGGGCTCCTGGCGGCGGAACACCAGATGCTTTTCCTTATATTTCTTCAAAATAAAGTGGGTGGCGGTGCCAGTGACTCCCTCGATGGTGGCCAGGCGCTCGCCTACGAACTGGGCTACCTCCCGCAGGGTGCGGCCGGAGATGATGACGGTCAGGTCGAAGGAGCCGCTCATCAGATACATGCTCTCTACCTCATCATATTGGTAGATGCGCTCAGCGATTCGGTCAAAGCCGTCGATGCTCTGGGGGGCTACCTTTACCTCGATGAGGGCGGTGACGTTTTCCCGCTTCACTCGGTCCCAGTCAATGATGGCCTGATAGCCCAGAATGGTGCCATCTTCCTCCAGGCGTGCTCGCTCCTTCTTCACCTCTGCCTCGGTCATGCCTGCCTGTGCGGCCAGCTGTGGGGTGGATTGGGTGCAGTCTTGTTCCAGCAGTTCCAGAAGCGTATGCATAATCTGGGACCTCCTTCTTCTGATGAATATTTTCCCGACAAAACCGGGAATTGCACTTTATTATAACGTATTTTGCCGGAGAACACAATGGTGCAGAAGGAAACTTTTCACAGGAGAATACCGGCGGTCAGCGGTTTACTCCAGCAGACCGGAAGCTCTGGAAAAGGAATGACTGCCGGGGGCTGGGCGGGGTGGTCCCCCAAGAGCTTTTCCATCCAGATCATGTCGTACCACCGGCCGAATTTATAGCCGCACTGGTGGAACCGGCCTACCAGCCGGTAACCCATGCGTGCGTGAAATTCCGCACTGCGGTTGGTGAGGTATGGATCGTTCTCTTCGACGGGGACGGCGATACAGGCGTTGACATTTTGAATGTGCTGCTTTGTCAGGATGTTCTCCAGGGCCCGATACAGGGCGCACCCCAGACCCTTTCCACGCTGTTCAGGCCGGAGATAGATGGTGGTCTCTGCGCTCCACTGGTAAGCGGCCCGGGTGTGAAAGGGGCCTGCGTAGGCATAGCCCGCCAGTTGCCCGTCCTGCTCCGCTGCCAGATAGGGAAATCGCTCCAGAGTATCGGAGAGACGGCGGGCAAACTCCCTTTGAGAGGGGACCTCATACTCAAAGGTCACGGCAGTCTCCCGCACATAGTGGGCGTAGATGGCCAGCAGGGCGGGGACGTCCTCCGGAGTGGCAGGACGGATGGTGACGGATTCCATAGTAGATTCCTCCCGACAATATGTTGAAACTTATTGTAGCACTGTCCTGGCCGAAGGTGCAAGAGAGCCGGGGAAAAACGGCGGTTTCCCTTGCCCTGTCCCCAGCTTTATTGTATAATAAGCTCAGGAACAGGCGTACTGCCGCCTGCTTTGCATTGGAACCAAACTAAGGAGGAATTTCTCATGGGTTTTGTAGATTTTGAGCAGCGTGGTCCCATCGGCGTCATCACCATGAACCGCCCCGAGGCCCTCAACGCCCTGAATGACCAGGTGCTGAAGGACCTGGACGCTGTGCTTGACCAGGCGGAGGCCAACGACGAGGTGCTGGTGCTTATCCTCACCGGCGCGGGCCGGTCCTTTGTGGCTGGGGCGGATATTGGGCAGATGAAGGACTTCTCCCCCGTGGAGGCGAAGAAATTCGGCATGTACGGCAACAGTGTGTTCCTGAAGCTGGAGAACTTCCCCAAGCCCACCATCGCCGCAGTGAACGGGTTCGCCCTGGGCGGCGGATGCGAGCTGTCTATGGCCTGTGATATCCGCCTGGCCAGCGAGAAGGCCAAGTTCGGCCAGCCCGAGGTGGGCCTGGGCATCACCCCCGGCTTCGGCGGCACCCAGCGCCTGGCCCGCATTGTAGGGGTGTCCAATGCCATGGAGCTGATCCTCACAGCGAAGAACATCAACGCCCAGCGGGCCCAGGAGATCGGCCTGGTGAGCCACGTCTATCCCCCGGAGGAGCTGATGGATCAGGCCATGAAGCTGGCCCAGGCCATCGCCGCTAACGCCCAGGTGGCCGTGCGGCAGTCCAAGGCCGCCATCCGCCGGGGCCAGCAGACCGACATGTATACTGGCGCCGCCTTCGAGGCGGAGGCCTTCGCCCTCTGCTTCTCCACCGAGGACCAGAAGGACGCCATGACCGCCTTCGTGAACAAGACGGACAAAGCCCCCTTCAAGAATCGCTGACAACTGAATCCATCCGGAGAGGGCCGCCTTCAAGCGGCCCTCACGTTAAATCTTCCGAAAATGCCTTGCCATATACCCAAAACTATGAAATAATAAAAAGGCCCGGTGCATAGCATAGAAGGAGGAAACGGAATGAAGCGAAAGAAAACCTTTTCCCAGGAGGAACTGCGCTATCTGAAGCTCCTGGCCCGGCAGTACCCCACCGTCCAGGCGGCCAGCAGCGAGATCATCAACCTCCAGGCCATTATGAACCTGCCCAAGGGCACGGAGCACTTTATCTCTGACCTCCACGGGGAGTACGAGGCTTTCCTCCATATTCTGAACTCCTGTTCCGGCGTCATCCGGGAGAAGGTGGACGACCTGTTCGCCTCCACCATCTCCAAGGCTGACCGGGAAGAGCTGTGTACCCTCATCTACTACCCGGAGGATAAGCTGGAACAGCTCCACGCCAAGTATGAGGACATGGACGAGTGGTATCGGATCACGCTCCACCGGCTGCTGGAAATCTGCCGCTGGGTGTCCTCCAAGTACACCCGCTCCAAGGTGAGGAAAGCCCTGCCCCGGGATTACGCCTATATCATTGACGAGCTGCTCCACACCCACTACGACGAGGCGGACAAGCGGGACTACTACGAGAACATCATCAACACCATCATCGATTTGGGCCAGGCCGACCGGTTTATTGAGGCGGTATCTGCCGTCATCAAGCGCATGGCGGTGGACCACATGCACATCGTGGGTGACATCTTCGATCGGGGCCCCCGGGCGGACATCATCATGGACTCTCTGCTGGACTACCACAGTGTGGACATCCAGTGGGGCAACCACGATATCCTGTGGATGGGGGCCGCCTCCGGTTCCCGGACCCTAGTGGCCACTGTGCTGGCCAACTCCATCCACTACAACAACCTGGAGGTCATTGAGACGGGGTACGGCATCTCTCTGCGCCCTCTATCCGTCTTTGCCAATGAGGTGTACAAGGACTGCGACGTGAGCCGCTTCGCTGTGAAGCTCACCGGTCCGGATGCCGACCAGTACAGCGAGAAAGACAAGCTCCTCTCCGCCCGGATGCACAAGGCCATCACCATCATCCTCTTCAAGCTGGAGGGCCAGAAGCTTCTGCGCCACCCGGAGTACGGCATGGAGGACCGGCTGCTGCTGGACAAGGTGGACTATGAGGGCAGGTGCATCACCATCGGCGGCGTCACCTACCCCCTGGAGGACGTGGACTTTCCCACCGTGGACCCCAGGGACCCCTACGCCCTCACCCCGGAGGAGAACACCGTCATCGACCAGCTCACCGCCTCCTTCCAGCGCAGCGAAAAGCTCCAGCAGCATGTGCGCTTTTTGTACTCCAAGGGGAGCCTCTATAAAATTTTCAACGGGAACCTGCTCTTCCACGGCTGCATTCCCATGACGGAAGACGGACAGCTGCTCGCCTTTACCCTGGGAGGACAGGAGCGGAGGGGCCGGGCATTCCTGGACTATCTGGATACCGCCGCAAGGCAGGCCTACTACCTGAAGCCCGGCTCCCCAGAGCGGAAGCTGGGAATGGACCTGCTGTGGTTTTTGTGGGCAGGGCGGAACAGCCCCATCTTTGGCCGGGACCGCATGACCACCTTTGAGCGACGGCTCATCAAGGACGAGTCCGCCTGGACCGAGCCCAAGAACGCCTACTACGCCCTCTATCAGGACCCTGCGGTGTGCGACATGCTCCTGAGAGAATTCGGCCTGGAAGGGCCCCACTGCCACATCATAAACGGACATATCCCGGTGAAGTCCAAGAAGGGGGAGAGCCCCATCAAGGGTGGCGGAAAGCTCATTGTCATCGACGGCGGCTTCTGCCGGGCCTATCAGCCCACCACCGGCATCGCCGGGTATACCCTCATTTACGACTCCTGGGTTATGCGCATCGTCTCTCACCAGCCCTTCTGCGG
>CALXGD010000147.1 GCA_944387745.1 uncultured Oscillospiraceae bacterium | reverse complement strand
TAAAACTCCCCGTAGCCTGGGATGTTCTGTTCTGGCAGATAGGGGGCGAAGGCCCCCTCCTGCCGGGCCTCCTCCAGGGAGGAGAACTCCGCCTCCCGCCAGGCGGGAATGTCTCCATTGGTGAGTAGCGCTCCCAGGTACAGCCCGCCGTCGCTGGACAGGGCCTGCCGGACCAGGGGGGTGCTGCACAGGGTGGCCTGGTTCATGGGGTCATCCTGGGAGGTGCACTGAACCTGAAACCACACCCCCACGTCCCCGGCCATGAACTCGCTGACGCACAGGACATCCTCCATCCCGTCCCCGTTGAGGTCCTCCCTCCGGCTCCAGCCGGTGACCGGGACACCGAACGCGTCGGAGGTCTCCAACCCGGAGTAGAGCCCGCACTGGAAGGGCAGATCCCCTGGGGCCAGAGTGAGGGCGAAGGAGCTGCCCGACGCCTGTTTGTCGCCGGTCAGCGTAACCCACAGCAGCTGACCCTCTCCGTCATACAGGGCGGAGCCGGACAGGGTGTAGCCCCCCCAGGAGAGCGCCCAGGGCAGATCCCCGTCCGCCCCCTCCGGCTTTCCCTCCGGGCCCCAGAAGATGGTCTGCACCTCCCCCTTGGTCAGCTCCACCCAGTAGGAGCCCGCCAGCATCAGGCGGCTGGGGGCCACGTCCACCGCCAGCTGGTCATCCACACTCTGGTAGTAGATGGCGGGGAGGGCGTAGAAGTCAAAGGCGGCCTCAGTATTCGGGCCCTCCACCAGAAAGCGGTGGGAATTGTCCTCCCCTGGACCATTTGCTGGGGCGGACGAGGAGCTGTCTGGAGCGGTGCTCTCCGCTCCGGTGGAGGGGAGGGAGCCCAGAGCCGGGCCCATATTTCTGCTCTGCACCCCCGCCACCAAAACCACCAGGGCAAGACAGGCGGCCAGCGCCGCCCATTTTTTCCACACAATTTTCTGGCTCAGCTGGGGGGCCTCTCCCTGGACGCCGGGAAGGGCCAGCAGCTTGGCGTGCAGCTCCGGGGAGACCCTCTGGCGGTTCAAATACTGTTTGTAGTATTTCATATCTGTGCTCCTTTTCGTTTTCCCATTGTGTTTTGTATTGGAGTCCCCGCCCGCTGAGGGACGGAACCGGCAGCAAAAACGCCGGCGGCCGGCTCACTCCGGCCTCAGCATCTGTCTGAGGCGCTCTCGCGCCCGGCTGAGGCGGGCCCGCACCGTTCCTGGGCGGCAATTCACAATTTGAGATATTTCCTCTGTGGTATACCCTTCGTAATAAAACAAATGGACCACCTCCCGCTCCTGGGGTGGGAGGGCGCAGAATTCCTCCAGCTCCAGACGTTCCTCCGGCTCCGGGGCAGGCAAATTCTCCAACAGCGGAAGGGTCTCCCGCCCCCGCTGCCTGCGCAGTCGGCTGCGGCATCTGTTCACCAGTACCCGCATCAGCCAGGCTCCCTCGTCCCGCAGATCATCCGGCGCCCGCTCCCAGAAGGTGAGGAAGGCGTCCTGCACCGCGTCCTCCGCCTCCTGGCGGCTGCCCAAAATGGACAGGGCCGCCCGGTACAGGCGGTTCTCCTGTTCCCGAACCAGCCTCTCCCAGTCCAATGTCGCCATGCTGCTTCCCTCCCCTCTTGTCCCTTCACCATTCCAGACGTTTTTTCAGGGGGAAATGTTGCAGGAAAATCAATAAATTTGTGGAAACAAGGAGATGCCGGCGCCCCTCTGAGAGGGAAGCCCCGTCGGTCAGAGCCCTGTCCCACAGAGCTGTAGACCGGCAGTCCGCTCAATTCCGGGCCCCCATCAAAAGAGGGGGCTGCAGGAGCCCATATATGCCACATTTTTCATCACATTGTCTTTAAATTGTTACAGAAGTATTAAATTATTTTTCAGGAACTTAACATTCCAGTTTCGCTATAATTTTGTAAAATTATACAAAATTGTTTTAAATAATACATTTTATGCGGGAAAATTGTCACTTTATCCGCTCGAAAATATGAATATTCTCTTAATTTTTTATGAAAAGTTACGAAATAATCTTGTAATATTTGAAAAGCGTGCTATGATAACCACCACGGCGGGCCACCGCCCCGCCCCCTCCTTCCACACAAACAAGTTGAAGCTGAAAGGTGATTCTGATATGCGTACCATTCAAATGGTTGAAATCTTCAACCTATTTCTCGCGGTGCTGTTCACCGCGGCCTACTTTTACCAGCTGGTCTATCTGGTTCTGGGTTTGATCCAGCGCCGCCGCTGGTCCCAGCCAGAGGCCCAGCACCTCCACCGCTATGCCGCCGTCATCTCCGCCCGGAATGAGGCGGGTGTAATCGGCGAACTCATACACAGTCTAAAACAGCAAAACTACCCGGCAGAGCTGCTGGACGTGTATGTGGTCGCCGACAACTGCACCGATCAAACTGCCCAGGTGGCCCGCCAGGCGGGCGCTATCGTCTACGAGCGCTTCAACCAGATCAAAAAGGGCAAGGGCTACGCTCTGAACTTCCTGTTCCGCACCCTGGCGCGGGAGGGCCGGAACCAGTACGACGCCTATCTGATCTTTGACGCGGACAATCTGGTGGACCCCAACTTCGTCCGGGAGATGAACAAGACCTTCGACAGAGGCCACTACGGGGCTATCACCTGCTACCGCAACTCCAGAAATTTTGGGGCCAACTGGATCTCCGCCGGCTACGCCATCTGGTTCCTGCGGGAGGCCCGGTTCCTCAACTTCCCCCGGATGGTGCTGGGCACCAACTGCCATGTGTCCGGTACAGGCTTTCTGATCTCCGCCGACGTGATCCGGGAGAACAAAGGCTGGCCCTACCACCTGCTTACTGAGGACATCGAGTTCTCCGTCAGCTGCGCCTTGAAGGGACAGCGCATCGGCTACTGCGACAAGGCGGTCATCTATGACGAACAGCCCACTACCTTCCGCCAGTCCTGGGATCAGCGACTTCGCTGGTCCAAGGGATTTTATCAGGTGGACGCCAACTACAGTGTGGACCTGATGAGGGGCTTTCTCCGGAAGCCCAGTCGGATGAGCTGGTCCTGTTATGACATGTTTATGACAGTGGCCCCTGGTATGCTTCTCACCCTGGCAACCATTGCCTTCAATTTGGTGGTGTGCCTGGCCTGCCTGGGGCAGCCCGCCTACCTCATCCGCCGCGTCCTGGATGTATCGGGTAGCTTCCTGCTGTCCACCGTGGCCAGCTTCTATTTTGGACTGTTCCTCTTCGGCCTGCTCACAGTGCTGTGCGAGTGGAAGCAGATCCGAATTTCTGGTTGGCGGAAGCTCCTGTATGTATTTACCTTCCCAATTTTTATGTTTACTTACATCCCCATCTCCCTGGCCGCCCTGGTGCAAAAGGTGGAGTGGAAGCCCATCTATCACACCGGAGGACAGAAGTCTCTGGGCAAGGCGGCCTGACTGCCCTGAGCCTTCCGCACGTCAAAAAACAGCGCCGGCCCGAAGCCTATGGCTTCGGGCCGGCGCACACATTTTTGCCGTTCAGGAGGACTCCCCCTGACTGTCCAGATACTCCTCCATCACCTTAATAATCAGGTTGGAAACGCTGCGGCGTTCCTTCTCCGCCTGCTGCTCCAATCTGGTTTTGAACTCATTGGTCACTCGCATACTGATTTGGGTGTCTGTTTTGGCCACAGGAGCGCCTCCTTTCTCTGCCTACCATAGTACAGCATTGTAAGGCCGATTTGTTGACAGTCTTTGAATTACTTTGATATACTATGCATTGATTTTTGAAATCAAGGAGGCACTGATATGGTTCTGACCGGTCAAATTCCTAAGCAGCCCAAAATTTACCGCTGCGAATTGGACGAAGAAGGCCGCATCCGCCTGCCCATTCAAGTCCAGCAGGTCCTGCGGCTAAAGCCCTTTCACCGGGTTGATCTCAAAGTGGAGGACGGAAGGGTCACATTGGAACACGCCTGGCCCTGCTGCTACCTGTGCGGCGGCTCTCGGGAACTCCGCCGCTTTCACGGCGCCTTTTTATGTGAAACCTGTCTGAATCAAATCCGCTCCGAGGATTACAACCCAGATCCCCTCCCGGACGACGTTGGTCTGTTCGAGGGGTAAAATTCCAAAAAACACAAAAAAACAGAGAGTTTTTCTTTACAAGCGGGAAAACTTGTGATATAGTAGGCAAGCATTGAATGCACCCCACCGGCTTCGTTTCAGGAGACCGCCCGGACAAGTGTCTGGGGTTTCCCCCGCCTGTTACGCAGCCCCTTGGGCATAGATTTTTGGAAAGGTGGAATTTCCCATGATCCGCAAGGACGAAAAGACGGCCGTTATTGAGGCCAACCGCATCCACGAGACCGACACCGGCTCCCCCGAGGTGCAGATCGCCATTCTCACCGCCCGCATCAACGAGCTCACCGAGCACCTGAAGATCCACAAGCAGGACAACCACTCCCGCCGTGGTCTGCTGAAGATGGTCGGTAAGCGCCGCAAGATGCTGGACTA
>CALXGD010000146.1 GCA_944387745.1 uncultured Oscillospiraceae bacterium | reverse complement strand
TGGTGGAGGACGCCCTTCGGACCCGCTTTCAGGACAGCGGCCGGTATGCGGATCTGGTTGTTGTCATGGATGATTCGCCGCCCGCCGGAGCATAGACGCTCTGCCCGGTCCACGCTCTGCCGTGCTTGGAGAAGGGGGGGGGATCCCCGGAGCAGGCCCTGGACTTTGCCTGTGGGGTGGAGATGGTCCACACCTATTCCCTGATCCACGACGATCTGCCCGCTATGGACAACGACGATCTGCGCCGGGGGCGGCCCACCAACCACAAGGTCTTTGGAGAGGCCACTGCCATTCTGGCTGGAGACGGCCTTCTCACCGCCGCATTTCAGACGCTGTCTGAGGCTCGGCTGCCGGCGGAGCGGGTGGCGGAGGCGGTCTCATGCCTGGCGCGGGGGGCCGGACCAGACGGTATGGTCGGGGGACAGGCCCTGGATATGGCTGGGGAGGGGAGAGCTCTTACCCTGGGAGAATTGGAGACCCTCCAGAGCTTAAAGACTGGGGCCCTCATCTGTGCGGCAGCGGAGCTGGGCTGCATCGCGGCGGGGGGCTCCGAGGAGCAGCGGCGGGCGGTGTCCACCTACGCCCGGTGCCTGGGCCGGGCCTTCCAAATCCAGGACGACATTTTGGACGTCACCGGAACGGCGGCGGAGCTGGGAAAACCCATTGGCTCCGACCAGGCCAATGAGAAAAGTACCTTTGTCACCGCGTTGGGTCTGGATGAGAGCAGAAACCTGGTGCGCAAATTGACAGACCAGGCGGCGGAGGCCCTATCTGGTTTCTCCAGCCCAGAATTTTTAATTCAGCTGGCCAGGGACCTGGCTCTGCGGAGGAAATAGACCTGGATTCCTCCAGGCGGTCCTGACTGGGCAGGGACGCCCGGGAAAAGCTGAGGTTCTGGGAACCTGCAGAAGAATCGGACAGAACCGAGAAGGCGTGACTGGAGAAGAAGGAGAGCAAATATGGATCATGCAGGCTTTTTGACCGGCAATCTGACTCTGGACCTGGCAATTTTTGCCTGGTTTGTGGCTCAGCTGCTGAAAACTCTGATCAATTTGGTGGTCAACCGCAATCTGGACTGGAGGCGTATGCTGGGCAGCGGGAATATGCCCTCCTCCCACTCCGCCTTTATCTGCGCGGCGTCCGCCTCCATCGGACAGATCTGCGGCTGGCGGGATCCACTGTTTTCCCTGTCAGCGGCGGTGGCGCTGGTGGTCATGTACGACGCCTGCAATGTCCGCCGGGCGGCGGGGGAGCAGGCGAAGCTGCTCAATTATCTCCGGGAGCACGGGGAGGAGCTGCCAGAGGAGTTTCGGGACAAGAAGCTCAACGAGCATTTGGGGCACACCCTGCCCCAGGTGATTATGGGCGCCATTCTGGGTATGGCCATTGGATTGGCTGGCCCGGTCCTGCTCTAAGGTGTGGGCAGCTGGGAAAGAGGATCAAATTGCGGGGGATGCTCGTTGCAGGAAGCGAAGGAAAAAAATAGAGGGGGACCGCTTCTGGCCGCGCTCAGCGACCAGGAGGCCATTGAGCTGTGCAAAAAGCTCCGGACGGAGCTGATTCGTGATGTCTCCCAGACAGGGGGCCACCTGGCCTCCAACCTGGGGGCGGTGGAGCTGACCGTGGCCATCCATCGGGTGTTGGACACCAGCCGGGACCGGCTGGTTTTTGATGTAGGGCACCAGTGCTATATCCACAAAATGCTCACAGGCAGGGCGGAGCAGATGCCCACTCTGCGGCAATATGGGGGCATCGCCGGCTTTCCAAAGCCAGGAGAGAGCATCCATGACGCCTTTATCGCGGGCCATGCCTCCAACTCCGTAGCAGTGGCTTTGGGTATGGCCCAGGCCAGAGACATCTTGGGGGAGGACTATAAAGTGGCCGCCCTGATCGGCGACGGGGCGCTCACCGGCGGTCTGGCCTATGAGGGCCTGTCCAATGGGGGGCAGTGCGGGCGGCAGCTGCTGGTGATTTTAAATGACAACGGCATGTCGATTGCCCAGAATGTGGGGGCGGTGGCCCAGCATCTGGCCAGCCAGAGGCTCAAGCCCCACTACCTGAGCTTTAAGCAGGGCTACCGGCGGGTGATGGGTTCCTTTTGGCTGGGGCGGAAGCTCTACCGGGTGACTCACAGCATTAAAAAGGCCCTCAAGCAGAGTCTGCTGCCCTGCAGCATGTTTGAAAATATGGGCTTTACCTATCTGGGGCCGGTGGACGGCCATGATTTGCCCTATCTGACCCAAATTTTGCGGTATGCCGTCCGCCTGCAGGAGCCGGTTCTACTCCATGTACGAACTGTAAAAGGAAAAGGCTTTACACCTGCGGAGGAAAATCCCGATGCCTTTCACGGGGTGGCCCCCTTTGACCCGGAGACGGGAGAGGCCAGGAAGCCCGGTGGAGAGACCTTCTCCGGCGTGTTCGGGCGGACTATGCTTCGTCTGGCACGGGCAGACAGCAGGCTCTGCGCCCTCACCGCGGCTATGGAGGGGGGAACGGGGCTGGAGGGCTTCGCCCAGACCTATCCCAGCCGCTTCTTTGATGTGGGAATCGCGGAGGGGTGCGCCGTCTCCATGGCGGCCGGTATGGCCAAGCAGGGGGCGGTCCCGGTGTTCGCGGTGTACTCCACCTTTTTACAGCGCAGCTATGACATGTTGCTCCACGACGTGGCCCTGGACCGGCTCCACGTGGTGCTGGCGGTGGACCGGGCCGGCCTGGTGGGAGAGGACGGAGAGACCCACCATGGAGTATTTGACGTGGCATACCTGAACAGCATCCCGGGAATTACCGTATATGCCCCCTCCAATTTTGCGGAGCTGGACCGGATGCTGGAGGAGGCGGTGTGCCGAACCGAGGGCCCCGCGGCGGTGCGCTACCCCAGAGGGGGGCAGGGGGACTATGTGGAGGACTCCGGGAGGGCGCCGGCGGTGGTGCTGCGGCGGGGAAGAGATATCACGCTGGCAGGCTATGGAATGGAGATCAACCAGCTCCTCCGGGCCGCGGACCTGCTGGAGGCCCGCGGGCTGGAGGCAGAGGTTGTCAAGTGGAATATCATTACACCCCTTGATACAGAACTTATTGTGAACTCAGTGCGGAAAACCGGCCGCCTGCTTTTGGCGGAGGAGTGCGTGGAGCAGGGCTGTGTAGGAGTACGGGCCCTGGCCTCCCTGGAGAAGGCCGGCGTATGCGCAGAGACTGCCCTGGTCAACTGCGGACGGAGCTATGTACCCCACGGGGCGGCGGATCTGCTGCAGAAAAGTTTAGGCCTGGATGGGGACAGCCTGTTCCGCCGGGCAATGGAGGTGCTGGGCCGTGAGCAGTAAGAAGCGGCTGGATGTTGTCCTGGTGGAGCGCGGTCTGGCGGAGAGCCGGCAGAAGGCCCAGGCGGTCATTATGGCGGGACAGGTCTACGTGGAGGACCGGAAGGTGGATAAGGCCGGCGCTCCGGTGTCGGAGGAACAGAAAATTGAGGTGCGGGGCAAGGCCCTCCCCTATGTGAGCCGTGGGGGCTTGAAGCTGGAGAAGGCCATGGAGCTGTGGCCGATCCGCCTGGAGGGGGCGGTGTGCGCCGATATCGGTGCATCCACCGGGGGCTGTACCGACTGTATGCTCCAGAATGGGGCGGACAAGGTGTATGCGGTGGACGTAGGGTATAATCAGCTGGACTACCGCTTGCGGATCCACCCCAAGGTGGTGTGCATGGAGCGCACCAACGCCCGCTACCTCACCAGGGAGCAGATCCCGGAGCCCCTGGACTTCTTCTCTGTGGATGTGTCTTTTATCTCCCTGAATCTGATTCTTCCGGCGCTGCGCCCCCTGCTGAAGGAGACAGGGGAGGGAGTGTGCCTGGTAAAGCCCCAATTTGAGGCAGGACGGGATAAGGTGGGGAAAAAGGGCGTGGTCCGAGACCCTGCCGTTCATCTGGAGGTGCTGGAGCACTTTTTGGAACATGCAGCCCGGGGGGGATTTTCTGTAAAGGATTTTACCTTTTCCCCCATCAAGGGACCGGAGGGGAATATCGAATATCTGGGGTATCTGTCCGCCCTGCCTGGGGCAGGGTACAGCGGAGACCTGCGGGCGCTGGTAGAGGCCTCCCATCAGCTGGATAAGGTGGCGGAAGTATGAGAATCATATTGAGCTCCAATCCCTACCGGGACCGGGGGTTGCGCACTGCGCTGGAAGCGGATAAAATTCTAAGAAAGGCCGGGGCGGAGACGGTGCTCTGCCTGCCCTTTCTGCCCAAAAAAGGGGACCGGGTGGAGCTGCCCAGGGGCCTGACCTTCCGCCGGCTGGAGGAGGAGCTGCCGCAGGCGGACCTGCTGGTGTGCTTTGGAGGGGACGGGACCATCCTCCACGCAGCCCGGGACGCCACCCTCCACGGGGTGCCCATTCTGGGGGTCAACACCGGGAGTGTGGGCTTTATGGCGGAGCTGGAGCGCACGGAGCTGTCCCTGCTGGTGCCTCTGGCCCAGGGACACTTTGTCACCGAAGAGCGGATGATGCTGGATGTACAGGTGCTCCGGGGAGACCGGGTGATCCTCCAGGACCTGGCCCTCAACGATGCGGTCTTTTCTAAGGGCTCCATGGCCCGGGTGACCGAGGTAGAGGTGTGGGCGGACCAGACCTTTGTGGAGCGGGTTATGGGGGACGGGGTGATCGTGGCAACTCCAACTGGCTCCACCGCCTACTCCATGTCTGCAGGGGGGCCCATTGTGGAGCCGTCCTCCCAGTGCCTGGTGGTCACCCCGGTGTGTGCTCATCAGCTGTCCTCCCGTGCTCTGGTGCTAGAGCCCACCAGAAGGGTGACGGTGCAGCTGCCCAGAGGCAACCGGAAGCATCTGTATCTGTCGGTGGACGGGGGAAAAACCATCCGCCTGACCGGCGGCGAGCGGGTGGAGATCACCCGCTCGGAGCACAAGACCAGGCTGGTGCAGCTGGCCGGCCGGAGCTTTTATCAGATCATCAATCAGAAATTAGGAGGATATGCCCCATGAAGCGTGCGCGCCAGTCGGAGATCTTGGACATCATCCAAAATGTAGATGTGGAGACCCAGGAGCAGCTGTTGGATGAGCTGAAATCCAGGGGATACTCCGCCACCCAAGCCACCATTTCCCGGGACATCAAGGAGCTGCGTCTGGTGAAGGAGCTTGCCGGCGGCGGTTACCGCTATACGGTGTCAGAGCGGAAGGGAATGGTGGACTCGGACGCCCGGCTGCGGAACATCTTCAAAGAGGGGGTCACCTCAGTGGACTTGGCCCAGAACATTGTGGTGGTGCGCACCATGCCCGGCTTGGCGTCAGCGGCCTGCTCCGCCCTGGACGCCATGAAGATCCCAGGTATGGTGGGCAGCCTGGCGGGTGACGACACCGGAATCCTGATTATGAGGGACAACGAGGCGGCGGAGCAGTTTATCCAGGAGGTCCACAAGCTTCTGAAGTGAGCCCAGAGAGGAGGAGGCAGCTATGCTTTCCCTGCTTCACATTGAAAATATTGCCCTGATCCAGTCGGCGGATATCCGGTTTGAGCCCGGCTTCAACGTGCTCACCGGCGAGACGGGGGCGGGCAAGTCCATTGTCATCGACTCCATCGGGGCGGTGCTGGGGGAGCGCACCAGCCGGGAGCTCATTCGTACCGGGGCCAAGTCTGCCCTGGTGACGGCGGTATTTACCCAGGTGCCCTCTCTGCCCTGGCTGTCGGAGAACGGCTTTCCAACCGGGGAGGAGGAGCTGCTCCTCCAGCGGGAGCTCCAGGGGGACGGGCGGAACGTGTGCCGGGTGGACGGGCGTCTGGTTACTGTGGCCCAGCTGCGGGAGCTGGGCCGGCAGCTGCTAAATATCCACGGACAGCACGACGGCCAGCAGCTTCTGGAGCCCGCCAGCCATCTGGGCTATCTGGACAAATTTGGCCGCTGTCAGCCCCTGCTGGAGGAATACCAAAGGGCCTATGGCCAGTGGAAGGAGATCCGCGGACAGATAGACAGCCTTCAGATGGATGAGGCGGAGCGCTCCCGGAGAGTGGACACCCTGAACTATCAGATCGGAGAGCTGGAGCGGGCCGGTCTGAGACCTGGAGAGGACGAGGAGCTGGAGTCCAGGCGGAAGCTGCTGCGCAGCGCTGGCAAGCTCATGGAGGCGGTGCAGAGCGCCGATTTTGCACTGGCCGGGGACGAGGACCGGGAGGGGGCCTGTGGCCTCATTGCCGACGCGGAGGGGGAGATCCAGCGGGTGGCCTCCATCAGCCAGGAGCTGGGGGAGCTCTCGGAAAAGCTCACCGCTCTGCGGTGCGCCGCCGACGACGCTGCGGACCTGCTGCGGGACTTGAGCCGCTCCTTTGACTTCTCCCCCGGGGAGCTGGACCAGGTGGAGGAGAGGCTGGATCTGCTCTATCGCCTGCGGAAGAAGTACGGCCCCACAGTGGAGGATATGCTGGGCTTTTTGGATCAGTGCCGCCGGGAGCTGGACCAAATCCAGTATGCGGACGACACCCTGCAGCGGCTGGAGAAGGAGCTGAAAAAGGCCCGTAAGGAGGCTCTGCGCCGGGGAGAAGCCCTGACTCAGCAGAGAAAAGAGGCGGCCCTGGCCCTGCAGCAGCGGGTGCAGGAGGAGCTGCGGCAGCTGGATATGCCCAAGGTCCGCTTTGAGACAGAGTTTTCCGCAAAACCTGGGGCGGGGATGGATGAGACCGGCCTGGATGAGGTGCAGTTCCTCATGTCCGCTAACCTGGGGGAGGCTCTGAAGCCCATCCAGAAGGTGGCCTCCGGGGGCGAGCTGGCCCGGATCATGCTGGCCCTGAAAAACGTGTTGGCAGAGGGGGACGACATCGGAACCCTGGTCTTTGACGAGGTGGACACGGGCGTCTCCGGGCGGGCGGCCCAGAAGGTGGCGGAGAAGATGGCCCAGGTGGCCCGGCACAAGCAGGTCCTGTGCGTCACCCACCTGCCCCAGATCGCGGCCATGGCGGACAACCACTTCTCCGTTCAGAAGGGGGAGAGGGAGGGCCGCACCTATACCCGGCTGGAGCGGCTGGACCGCGCCGGGCGGCGGGACGAGCTGGCCCGCCTCATCGGGGGGGCTGAGATCACCCCGGCCCTGCTGGAGAGCGCGGAGGAGCTGCTGTGCCAGGCGGAGCTGCGCCGTGGAGACCGGGGATAGGCCGGGAGGCGGAGCAGCCTGCGGAGAAATGGGAAAAAACGGAGTGATGTGACTTTTTTTCCAGGAAAACTTGCATTGCGGAGCTGTAGCTGTTATAATAATTTTGTTAAGAAAAGTTTCGCTTGAAGGACCTGGAAAAAGGAGTGTGACCCTTGTTCGTTCTGCTGTTTCTTGTTTGGATCATCCTCAATGGGAGTTGGAACGTCCAGGTGGTGCTGGCCGGCGTGTTGGTCAGCGGGCTGCTGTCCTGGGCCTCCTATCGAATTTTACAACTGCCGCCCCTGGGTGGAGCAGTCCGGATTGGCCGCTTCCCCAGGGTGTTTTTTTATATACTCTATTTGATGTGGGAGGTTTTTTTGGCCAACCTCCAGGTGATGGAGCGGATCCTCTTGCCAAGCCGGCGGAGGGGAGCGCCCAAGCTGACCTGGTTCAGCCCCGGACTGGAGCGGCCAGGGCATCAGCTGCTGCTGGCCAATTCCATCACACTGACCCCTGGGACCATCACGGTCTCCCTAAACAGAGGGCGCCTGTGCGTATATGCGCTGGACCAGGCGTTTGCCCAGGGGCTGTCTCAGTGCGGCTTTGTTCAGAAGCTGCGCCGTTGGGAGGGAAAGTGATATGGCGGCTTGTACTCCGGAGCTGGAGAAAATTTTGACGGTCCTGCTGTGTATCCTCACAGGAGTGATGCTGGCCTGCCTCATTCGGGCGGCGCGGGGTCCCAGATACACCGACCGGCTGACGGCGCTGAACCTGCTGTGTACTGTGGTGGTGCTGATGATCTGCATACTCTCCTATCTGCTGGAGGCGTCCTATCTGGTGGATGTGGCCATCCTGTACGGGCTGCTGAATCTGCTGGCCATTGCGGTGCTCAGTCGAATTTCGGTGAGCCACCATCGGGCGAGAGCGCGAAAGGGGAGAGGAAAACCGTGACCATACGGCTTATTTTTGGGGCGGCTCTGCTGGTTCTTGGGGTGTTGGTGGTGGTGATCGCCGCTGTGGGTCTCTTCCGCTTCCGGCGTACCCTGGATCTGCTCCAGGCCAGCGCCTTGGCGGATACGCTGGGACTGTTTCTGGTGACGGCTGGGCTGGTGGTGCTGTGCGGGCTGACCGTTCACTCGGCTAAGCTGGTGTTGGCGGCGGTGATCCTGTGGGTGGTGAACCCGGTATCCTCCCACCTGATTGCACGCATGGAAGTGATTACAGGTCTGGACCTGGATCCGGACCATCTGCCCGGAGAGGGGGAGCAGGAGCTGTGATTGTGCTGGAGGTGCTGCTGCTGATCTGTCTAATTGTGTGTGCGGCAGGGGCAGTTTTATGCAGGCGGCTGGTGTCCGCGGTGATTATTTTCATGGGCTATTCCTCCATTATGACCATTTTGTGGTTTTTGCTGGAGTCCCCCGACCTGGCGGTCACCGAGGCGGCCGTGGGGGCCGGCGTGACCAGCCTGCTGTTTTTCCTCACCCTGCGGAAGATCAACGGATTGAAGGGGATGGAGCGGAATGAGGACTGACCGGCCGAAGGAGAACTGGTACGAGCGTTTCCTCCAATGGGCCGGCGGCGAGGAGACGGAGGGGCCGGAGGGCCCGGAGGATCCAGAGCGCCAGGAGTTCCAGGAATATTTGGAATATATTGACGCCCACGGCTATCTGGAGTTTGGGGCCTACCGGCTGATGCGCTGGCGGGAGCGGAAGGAGAAGGGCCTGCTCCCCGAGACGGCGCCCGCTCCGCACCAGGATGCTGCGCAGCCTCCCCCTGTGCCGGCCTACAGAAGGCGGCCAGGGCAGCTGCGGCGTCAGCTGGGGCTCTACTGGGTGCTGAGTCTGGGGGTGACAGTGGTACTGGCGGCAGTGTTTCTGGCCGCGGTGCTGGGCCTTCCCCGCTTTGGAGATCCCTCTGCTCCTGCATTAAATGAGGTGTCCCACCGCTATTTGGAGCAGGGGGCGGAGGAGACGGGGGCGGTGAACGCCGTCACGGGGATGATCCTGGACTACCGGGCCTTTGACACCTTTGGGGAGTCGGCAGTGCTCTTTGCCGCCGCCTCTAGTACCATTCTCCTTCTAAACAGCCCAAAACGCAGAGTGCGCACCTTCCGGGGACCGGATCAGCCCACAAATCTGCTGGGCAAGCGCCTGCTGCCAGTGATCCTCCTGTTCGGCGTCTATGTTATCCTCAACGGCCATCTGAGTCCGGGCGGCGGCTTTTCTGGCGGTGCGGTGCTGGGGGGCGGACTGATTTTAGCCTCCCTGGTGCTGGGGGAGGAGCGGATGGAGCAGCTGCTGCCCAGCCGCCGCACCACCCGGCTGACAGCGGTGTGCCTGCTGGCCTATGCGGTGATGAAGGGCTACTCCTTCTTCACCGGAGGCAACCACGTGGGGTGGGACGTGCCTAAGGGCACCCCGGGAGAGCTGCTCAGCGGCGGACTGATCCTGCCCTTGAACATCTGTGTGGGCGTCATTGTGGCCTGCACCATGTACACCTTTTACACCTTGTTTTTGGAGGAAGAGGAGGGGTGATTTATGTGGGAGGCGCTGCTGGACCAGCGCTACTATGTGGCGGCGGTGATTTTATTTAGTATTGGCTTTGTCACCCTGTTTCTGCATCCCAACCTGATCAAGAAGATCATTGGATTGAATTTGATGGATACGGCGGTGTTCCTCTTCCTGGCCGCCATGGGATATGTGGACGGCGGCCGGGCTCCCATGGTGGAGGAGGGGGTGCCGGCGGAGGCTTACATCAACCCTGTGCCCGGGGGGCTGGTGCTCACCGGCATTGTGGTGGCAGTGAGCACCACGGCTCTGTTTCTGGCCCTGACCCACCGGCTCTACCGGCGGTATCACAGCTTGAATCTGGACGTGATCCTCATGCTGGCCCGGGAGAGAACAGAGCACGAGGCGGAGCACGGCGCCCCCTGATGGGAATGCTTCGGCGGTCCGCCTTCCCGTGTGGGAAAACGAGAGGAGGGAGCGAGGTTGACACTGTGGTATAATATCCCATTTTTCAGTATTATGCTGGTGCTGGCCAGCGCCCTTCTGGTGCCTCTGCTGGGGAAGGGGAGCCGGGCGCTGAACTTTGTGCGGGGTGTGCAGGTGGCTGTGGCGGCGGGGTCCGCCTATCTGTTCCTGGTGCTCAGCCGGGCGGGGGAGAGCTTCACCTTCCAGATGGGGCACTTTCCCGCCCCCTGGGGGAATGAGCTGCGGGCGGGACCACTGGAGGGCCTGTTGGCGCTGACCTTCAGCCTGGTAATGGTGCTCTCCCTCACGGGAGGGGCCGGGGAGCTGCGCAGGCAGCTGCGGTCCAGCCAGCTGAGCTGGTACTGCCTGCTGATGCAGCTGCTCTTTGGGGCACTGCTGGCTATGGTCTACACTGACGACCTGTTCACCGCCTACGTCTTTGTGGAGATCGGAGCGGTGACCGCCTGCATCGCGGTGGCCGCCCGGGAGAGCGGACGGGCCATTGTCTCGGCCATTCGGTATCTCATATTCAGCTGTCTGGGCTCTGGACTGATTCTCCTGGGCATCTCTATTTTGTACAGTGTGACAGGGCAGCTTCTCTTTGCCGGGCTGGAGACGGCGGTGCTGGAGCTGGTGGAGCAGGGGAGCTACACCCTGCCACTGGTGGTGTCCGCCATTTTGATGACCCTGGGGCTCTCCATCAAGAGTGCTCAGTTTCCCTTCCACGCCTGGCTGCCAGACGCCCACGCCAGTACCTTTACCGCCTCCAGTGCCATTCTGTCCGGACTGGTGTTGAAGGGGTACTTGGTAATCATTTTAAAGCTGATCCTCCGGGTCTTTGGCCAGACGCTGTTGCTGTCTGTGTGCATGGACGATCTGCTGTTCTTCCTGGGCCTGACTGGGATGCTTTATGCGTCCGTGGCCGCGCTGCGTCAGGAGGAGGTCAAGCGCATGATCGCCTTCTCATCCTCGGCCCAGATCTCCTACATATTTCTGGCCCTGGGGCTGGGGAGCGAGGAGGGGCTGACGGCGGCCTGTTATCAGATCCTGGCCCACGCCATGACCAAATCCATGATTTTTTTGGGTGCGGGGGAGATGATTCAGGTCACAGGGGGCCACTATTGGGGAGAGCTGCGGGGGGCGGCGCGGCAGGCCCCTCTGGGGGGCCTTGCCTTCACGGTGGGCGGGCTGTCCCTGTGTGGAATCCCGCTGCTGGCGGGCTTCTCCGCCAAATACTGTATTGCCGCCGCCGCCCTGGACGGGACATGGCAGACCTTTCCCGCCCTGTTCGGCCTTGCGGCCAGCTCAGTGCTCAACGCCATGTATTATATTCCGGCGATTCTGGCCATCTGGGGCCGGAGGCGGGCGACTGAGGAGCAGCCGGCGGTATGGAATTGGGGCGGCCGGGAGAGCGGGACTGCGCTGGTGCTTTTGCTGGCGGCCAATGTGTTTTTAGGGACCGCCTTCGGGCCGGTCCGGCAGGCGATTGCCCAGGGCATTGCCCTGTTTTAGGGATATGTCGCCGGTTTTTTACCAAAGAAGAGGAAAATCGAAGCCGGCGGTCATTTGTTGTGAAGAGGGAGTGCTCGCGTGAGATAGGCTGGCGGGCGCTCCAGGCGTGAAAACTGCGGAGAGAGGAGGAGTCCGGAATGTGGGGAGGCTGGCTGCTGCTGCCCGTCCTGCTGCCGATTTTAGGCGGTCTGTGCGTGTTGGGAATCCACACGCTGAGGGCGCGCCGCCGGACCATTACGGTTCTGCTCTTTGTGCAGATTGTGCTGACGGCGATGGTGGGGAGGGAGACGGAGGGGCCCGGAGTGCTTCTCTCCCTGGCGGGGGGAGCTCGGGTGGTGCTTCAGGCCGACCCGCTGGGCCGTATGTTTTCCCTGCTGATCTGCCTGATCTGGCTGGCCGTGGCGGTGTTTGCCTTTGAGTATATGAACCATGAGGGCCACCGGGAGCGCTTCTTCGGCTTCTATCTGATGACCTTGGGGGCCATGATGGGGGTGTGCTTTGCAGGCAATCTGGTTACCCTCTATCTCTTTTACGAGATGATGACCCTTCTCTCTGTGCCCCTGGTGCTCCACATCGGGACGCGGAAGGCCTTTGACGCGGCCTACCGCTACCTGGGTTTCTCTGTGGCCGGCGCGGCCCTGGGACTGCTGGGCCTGTTTGTCCTCCAGGGCTACTGCACCACGGACCTGTTTACCCCAGGCGGCGTGCTGGACCAGCTGCGGGCGGGGGAGGACCGGGAGCTGCTCATTGGGGTGTTCTTTGTCATGGCCGTGGGCTTTGGCTGCAAGGCGGGCATGTTTCCCCTCCACGCCTGGCTGCCCATTGCCCACCCGGTGGCCCCGGCCCCGGCCTCGGCGGTGCTGTCTGGCCTCATCACAAAAATGGGGGTGCTGGCACTGATTCGGGTGGCATACTACCTGTTTGGGTGGCAGTTTCTCCAGGGGAGCTGGGGACAGCAGGCGGTGCTGGTGCTCTCCCTGATTACCATATTTATGGGGTCCTCTCTGGGTCTGCGGGAGGACACCCTGAAAAAACGTCTGGCCTACTCCACGGTCAGCCAGGTGTCCTATGTGATTTTTGGCCTGATGCTCTTTCAGCCGGCCGCCCTGGAGGGGGCGCTGCTCCAGGCGGTGTTTCACGCCATTGCCAAGAATGCCCTTTTTATGGCCACTGGCGCTATCATCTATAAGACCCACCTGACTCAGGTCTCCCAGCTGCGGGGTGTGGGCACGGCCTATGGGATCACCATGTGGTGCTTTACTCTGGCCTCCCTCTCCCTGATCGGAATCCCGCCCACCGGCGGCTTTCTCAGCAAATGGCTTTTGGCGGAGGGTGCCCTGGAGGCGGGGTGCGGGGCCCTGGGCTTCTGGGGCGTTGGGGTGCTGATGGTGTCCGCCCTGCTGACGGCGGGATATCTGCTCCCAATAGTGGGCAGAGCCTTTTTCCCAGGAGAGGACTTTGACTGTCGAACGGTGATGCGCCAGCAGGATACTTGGCTTATGTGGATTACCCTGTGTCTGCTCACAGGGGCGGCGGTGGTGTTTGGCATGTTCCCCGGGGAGCTGGAGACGGCCATTCAGGAGATCACGGCTCCGCTGTTTACTTAACACGGAAAATACTGGACAGGGAGAGGAGGGGAGAGACTGATGTGGATGCTGCTGGCGATCCTGCTGCCCATGACAGCGGGCTGGGCTCTGGCCATGTGGCGGCCCCGGGATCAGAGGGCACGCCAGGATTTTGTAGTGGGTTCCGCCTGCCTGACGGCGATTTTCGCCCTGATCGGGGTGCTGACCCTGCGGGGGAGAGAGCCGCTGGTACTCTTCCCCCTGGGGGAGAACCTGGTGATTGCCTTCCAGGTGGACGGCCTGTCCTGTATCTTTGCCGCTCTGGTGTCTGTTTTGTGGCCCCTGGCCTGTCTGTATGGGGCGGAATACATGAGCCGGGAGGGGAGCGAAAACCGCTTCTTTGCCCTGTATCTGGTGAGCTTCGGCGTGACCTTGGGAATCGCCTTCTCTGCCAATGTGCTCACCATGTACCTCTTCTATGAGCTGCTTACCCTGGCCACGCTGCCTCTGGTGATGCACCATATGGACAGCAAGGCCCGCTATGCCGGGCGGGTGTACCTCACCTACTCCATGTGCGGGGCGGCTTTGGGCTTTATCGCCATGACCTTTTTGATCCAGCACGGCGGCATGTTCTTCCAGTTCGGCGGGAGCCTGGCTGTGCCAGCTGATAAGGAAAATACCCTGCGCATGGCCTATGTGTTAGGATTCTTTGGATTCGGCGTCAAGGCGGCGGTGTTCCCGGGCCACCGGTGGCTGCTGCGGGCGTCGGTGGCGCCCACTCCGGTGACTGCTCTGCTCCATGCGGTGGCAGTGGTGAAGACCGGAGTATTCGCTGTGGCCCGCATCACCTGGTACGGCTTCGGACCGGAGCTGCTGCGGGGCAGCTGGTGTCAGTATCTGACCATGGGAGCGGCCATATTCACCATTGTCTACGCCTCTTCCAAGGCCCTGCGCACCAAGCATCTCAAGCGGCGACTGGCCTGGTCCACCATCAGCAATCTGTCCTATATTCTCCTGGGCATCACCACTCTGACCACGGCGGGACTGACGGCGGCCATGGTCCACCTGGTGGTCCATGCGGTGGTAAAAATTACTCTGTTTTTCTGCGTGGGCGCGGTCCACTACAAGATGCACCGGGATTTTGTGCCGGACGTGGAGGGCTGTGGCGTGCTGATGCCAGTGGTATTCGGCTGCTTTGCCACAGCCTCCCTGGGATTGATGGGAGTGCCTCCCCTGGCGGGGTTTGCCAGTAAGTGGCTGTTGGCCACGGCGGCTGTGGGTCTCCAGGAGTGGGTCGGCTACCTAGGGGCCGGGGCGCTGATTGTCTCCGCCATTCTGACGGCCCTCTATCTGATGGAGATTGTGCTGCTGGCCTTTTTTCCACGGCAAAACCGGCAGCTGTCCGTCCGCGTGCCCAAGCGGGCCCGCCGGGACCCGGGGCTGCGGATGACGTTTCCCCTGACGGTCCTCTCCGCCGCCTCTGTTGTGCTGGGCTTTGGGGCCGGCGAGCTGGAGCAGGCGGTGCGCTTCCTGCTGGGGTAGGGGCGCGAATACCGTTTCATTTACTGTGAGGAGGTGAGGAAATGCCGCGCTTTATTCTGTTCCCTGTATTCTTCCCCATGCTGGCCGGTCTGTTTGCCTATTTGCTGGGCCGGTGGCAGGAGAAGGCCCGGGACATGTTTGTATTGTCCGCCTCGGCCATGGAGCTGCTGCTGGTCTTGACCATTTGGACCAATCCGCAGCTGTCGGAGGCCGCGGTGACCATTGAGGGCTTCTGTGCCCTGGGGATTCAGTTCCAGGCCGGCGGCTTTCACACACTGATGGCCCTTCTCACTGCTACGGGCTGGATGGCGGGCTCTGTGTTCTGTAGGGAGTACATGGTCCACGTCCACAAGAGAAATCGATTTTATTTCTTTTGGATGATGACCCTGGGGTCCACGATGGGAGTATTCCTGGCGGCGGACCTGTTTACCGCCTTTCTCTTTTTTGAGGTGATGTCTTTCACCTCCTTTGTCCTGGTGATCCAGACGGAGGAGTCCCAGGCCCTGCGGGCGGGGGAGACCTATCTGGCGGTGGCGGTGATCGGCGGCTTGGCGGCGCTGTCCGGGCTGTTTCTCCTGTACTGGCAGCTGGGAACTTTGGAATTTGATCAGATGCGGGCCGTTCTTCCTCAAGTTGGAGACCGGACAGTCCTCTGGGTGGGCTCCCTCTTGGTGCTGGTGGGCTTCGGAGCCAAAGCGGGGGCCTTTCCACTGCACATATGGCTGCCCACCGCTCACCCTGCGGCCCCTGCCCCTGCCTCGGCGGTACTGTCCGGGGTCATTACAAAGACGGGGATCTATGGGGTTCTGGTGCTGTCCACCACGATTTTTCTCCATGACGCCGCCTGGGGGCTGCTGCTGGCGGCCATCGGCGCGGTGACCATTGAGGGCTTCTGTGCCCTGGGGATCCAGTTCCAGGCCGGCGGCTTTCACACGCTG
>CALXGD010000145.1 GCA_944387745.1 uncultured Oscillospiraceae bacterium | reverse complement strand
TCAAGCGTGCCCACGCCGGCAAGCGGCATCTGCTCAACGGCCACGGCAAGACCACCAAGCTGAAGAGAGGCCTCCGGAAGGGCGGCTACGCGGATAAGACCAACGAGGCCGCCATCAAGCGCATGATTCTGTACAAGTAAGAGAAGGAGGCTGACGAACAATGGCAAGAGTGAAAGGCGCGATGATGACGCGCAAGAGAAGAAATAAAGTTCTGAAGATGGCCAAGGGCTACTGGGGCTCTAAGTCCAAGCACTTTAAGATGGCCAACCAGGCCGTGATGAAGTCCGGGGTGTACGCCTATGTGGGCCGCAAGCGCAAGAAGCGCGATTTCCGCCGCCTGTGGATTACCCGGATCAGCGCTGCCTGTAAGCTCAACGGGATGAACTATTCCACCTTTATGAACGGCCTGAAGAAGGCCGGTGTGGAGATGAACCGCAAGATGCTGGCGGAGCTGGCCGTCAACGACAAGGCTGCCTTCACCCAGCTCACAGAGACCGCTAAGAAGGCCCTGGCCTGATAGCCCAATTTCATCAATGAAAAGCCGGAACCCCAAGGGGTTCCGGCTTTTTTGCGTGAACGGACCTTTTTGTCACCAATGTCTGCGGAAACACATAGTCTGGTGCAGAATGTGAGGGGAGGGACGGCTGTATGAAGCGGGAGTTGAATATCTGGGTGCTGGGAGGGGATCTGCGCCAGGGAAAGCTGGCCCAGCTGCTGGAGGAGGACGGCCACCGGGTCCACGCCTACGCCCTGGAGGAGGGGGTGGACCCCGTGGGGGATCTGAGTGTAGAGGAGGATCTGACGGGGGCGTCAGAGGCGGACTGCGTCATTCTGCCACTGCCTGTGTGCAGCGGGGAGGGGATGCTGAACTGCCCTCTCTCCCGGCGGAGTCCTGCAGTGGCGGAGGTGCTGGACGCCCTCTCCCCCGGACAGATGGTCTGCGGTGGCCGGGTGGATCCGGTGACCGCCGCTTTAGCCGGAGAGCGGGGGATCGCCGTACTGGACTACTTTGCCCGGGAGGAGCTGGCAGTGGCCAACGCGGTGCCCACGGCAGAGGGAGCGGTACAGATTGCCATGGAGCAGCTGCCCATCACCATCCACGGGGCTCATGTGCTAGTGGTGGGATTCGGCCGGGTGGGGCGGATGGTGGCCCAGAGGATGGCCGCGCTGGGCGCCAGAGTGACGGTGGCCGCACGGCGTTACGAGTCCCTGGCCTGGGCCCAGGCCCTGGGCTATGGGGCAGAAAAGACAGGACAGCTGGCAGGCTGGCTGTGTGGCTATGACCTGGTGGTAAATACGGTTCCCGCCCTGGTGCTGGGAGAGGCGGAGCTGGTGGACTTAAAGCCGGACTGCCTGGTATTGGATCTGGCCAGCAAGCCTGGAGGTGTGGACATGGCCGCGGCCGCCCGCCTGGGCCGCACCGTGATCTGGGCCCTGTCCCTGCCGGGAAAGGGGGCGCCGGTCACCGCGGGGGCGGCCATAAAAACCACCATTTATAACATGCTCCACGAGCTTGGCGCATAGGAATAGGAAAGGAAGCGGATGAAATGCTGGAAGAAAAAACAGTTGGCTTTGCCGTGTGCGGCTCTTTCTGCACCCACAGCCGGGCAATGGAGGCCCTAGAGCAGGTGCGAGCCAGATTTGCCCACGTGATTCCCATCGTATCAGAGTTCACGGCGGCGGAGGATACCCGCTTTGGCAACGCCCACGACCTGATGCGGGAGATGATGCGGATCTGCGACCATCGGGTCATCTCCACCATTCAGGAGGCAGAGCCCATCGGGCCCAAGAAGCTGCTGGATCTGCTGATTATCGCCCCCTGCACCGGCAACACCCTGGGCAAGCTGGCGGGAGGCATCACCGATACCAGCGTCACCATGGCGGCCAAGGCCCATCTGCGCAACGGCCGGCCGGTGCTCATCGCCCCCTCTACCAACGACGGGCTGGCTGCCTCCGCAGTCAGTTTAGGGAGTCTGCTCAATCGAAAGTACATCTATTTTGTCCCCTTTGGCCAGGACGACCCAGTGCGGAAGCCCACCTCTCTGGTGGCGGACTTCTCTCTGGTGGCCGACGCAGCCCAGGCGGCTCTGGAGGGGAGGCAGCTCCAACCCCTGCTGGTCACTCCGGCGTGATTTCTTCCCGGTCCGGCCGCTTTCCTCCCGGCCGGACGCAGAGGAGCCCAGGCGCAGCAAAAAGCCGCGCCTGGGCCCCTTTTGATTATACATATCCGTACAGACCCCGGACAGATACCTCCCCAGTGGACAGGGCGGCCCGGCGGCCGTCCGGGTACTCCACCACCAGGCGGAAGCTGTCGTCAATCCCCAGGGCAAAGGCCTCCTCCCGGCCGGCAGGGGTGATGAGCTGTACCCGGTTGCCCGGAGTGAGACAGTCAGAGCGGTACTGCGCAAGAAAGGCGGCCTTGTCCAGCGGAAATCGGGCGTACATCCGGTCCAGGGCCCGGATGATCTCTGCGGCCAGATGGGAGCGGCGCACAGGTTGTCCGAGGGCCTGGGACAGAGAGGTGGCGATGGGGCGCACCTCCGGTTCAAAGTCCTCCAGTGCCTGGTTGACATTGACGCCGATGCCGCAGACCAGATAGTCCAGGGCGTTGCTCTCGCTCTCCAGCCCCAGCTCTGTGAGGATGCCGCACAGCTTCTTCCCCCCCAGCACCAGGTCGTTGGTCCACTTGATTCTGGGGCGGAGGCCGCAGGCGGCCTGGATGCCGTCGCACACCGCCACCGCAGTCCAGGCGGTGAAGTCGGACACCTGAGAGGGCTCCAGTCTGGGGCGCAGCAGGGCGGTGAGGTAGAGCCCCTTCCCCTTTGGGGACTGAAAGGAGCGCCCTCGGCGGCCCCGGCCTCCAGTCTGCTCCTCACTGAGAACCACGAGGCCGTCGGACGCTCCGGCCATGGCCTGGCGCTTGGCCTCTGTGTTGGTGGAGTCCACCGTCTCCAGGCACAGAAGGCGGCTTCCCACGTGACAGCCGGCCAGCGGCCCGGCCAGCGTCCCCTCCCGCACCCGGTCGGGGGCATTTTCCAGGCGATACCCCCGGTTGGGGGCGGACTGGATCACATACCCATCCTGGCGCAGAGCTTCAATGGCCTTCCAGACGGCGGCGCGGCTGATCCCGAGGGTCCGGCTCATGGCCTCCCCGGAGATATATTGCTCCCCCTGCGCCAACAGCAGGGAGAGGACCTTTTCCCGGCTCATGCACTTGTCCTCCCAGCGAATGATTTTCTGCCGCTATTATAAAGAATTCCGGAGGGGCCGTCAACCGGCCCGGAGCGGAAGTTTCGGTTGCAATTATTTTAGAGAGTAAGGTATAATAGCCCTACAGACGCCGCCCCGCGCCTGTGGACCCGGGGCGGCTGCAAATGAGACGTGAGGAGAGATTGCAATGATCCAGTTCAACCACTTTAATTTCAATGTCCTGAATTTGGATAAGAGCCTGGCGTTTTACAAAGCGGCCCTGGGCCTGGAGCCGGTGCGGGTGAAGGACGCCGCCGACGGTTCCTTCCGGCTGGTCTACCTGGGGGACGGGCGCACGGACTTCCAGCTGGAGCTCACCTGGCTGAAGGACCGGACCCAGCCCTATGACCTGGGGGAGTGCGAGTTTCACCTGGCCTTTACCACCGACCAGTACCAGGAGCTCTATGAGAAGCACAAGGCTATGGGCTGCATCTGTTTTGAAAACCCCTCTATGGGCATCTACTTTATTAGCGACCCCGATGGCTACTGGATCGAGATCGTGCCGGTGAAGCGCTGATGGCAGGAGAGCGGAATTACGGCTGGCCAGGCTTCTTTCGGCTGTTTGCAGTTCTGGCGGCCCTGATGCTCCTGTTGGCCAGGGATGGCCAGGGGGCGGTGTCGGCCTCCAGCGGAGCCTGGCAGGTGCTGTCCGTCTATGAGGGGCTGACTGTCTGGTCCGTCCCCGCCCTCTTCATGGGCTGGGGGATGTACGGCCTAGAGGGGGGCGGAAAGGCCTCTATGAGGGACGGGCTGCTGGGGCTGGCCCTGCCTGCCTTCTGTATGCTGGTGTTCTGGGGGGCATTGTATGCCGTGGTTGCCCATCTGCTGGGGGGCGGGACCCTGTCTCTCAGTGGAGTCTGGGCTGCTCTGGTGTCGGCGGCCAGGGGCAATACCTATTTTCACCTGTGGCTGCTTTACCCCCTCATTGGGCTCTATCTAGTCCATCCCCTCCTGCAGCGGTTTGCCGCCTCTGCCAGCCGGGGGGAGATCCTGTACGTCCTGGCCCTGGCCTTTGTGTTTGCCAGCCTGCTGCCGGTGTGGGCAGCCTTCCACCCCAGCCATGTTTTGACCGTCCTCCTGGAGCGCCTTCAGGTCCACATGGTGCTGGGCTATATGGGCTATTACCTGGCGGGGTGGTATCTCCACCACTTTGTGATCGGACGGGCTGCGGAGTTCCTGCTCTACATCCTTGGGGTGCTGGGAGTGGTTCTCACCCTGGCGGGCCCCAGCATCCTGGGGGGCAGCCGGGAGCTGTGGTACAGCTACACGGCCCCCGGCGTGGCCCTGACAGCGGTGGCCCTGTGCACTCTGTTCCGCTATGTGCTGGGGGTGAGCGAAGAGCGCTCCCGCCGCCGGGCGGTGTACGCCCTGGGGGAGTGCGTCTTTGGGGTGTATCTCTTCCACCAGATCTGGGTGCTGGTGTTCCGGTGGTTTGGGATCTCCACCCTGGCCCTGGGACCGGTGGCCTCCGTGCCGGTGTTCGCCCTGATCCTCTTTCTGCTGTCCCTGCCCTTTGCCTGGCTGTTTTCCCATATCCCCGGCGCAGGGCGGTGGCTCTTTCAATAGAAGTCCCCGAGAGAGCGCAGAGAAGCCGAAGGGGGCAGGCATACGCCGCCCCTTTGTCCCATACAATGGTAAAAACACCTCCCAATTTCGTTCTGCGGTTCAAAGTGAGAGCGGCCGTCCTCTCCATCTCTGGGGGGAGGCGAAAATTGGGATAGGGACAAAGGAGTGGGACCTATGGCATATGAGGACAGCCGCCTGCCGGCGGAGGCGGCCCACCATATCCTCCTGGAGGGACGGGAGCAGCTCACCGTCTCCGGAGTGGAGGAGGTGGAGAGCTTTGATGAGACCACCATAATAATGTCCACTGTGAAGGGAACCCTGGTGGTGCGGGGGGAAGATCTGCACATTGAAAAGCTGTCTCTGGACGGCGGGGACCTGAAGGTGGAGGGGAGCGTGGACTCCCTCTCCTATGAGGATGACCGGCGTGGGAGGGGCGGGCTGCTGTCCCGCCTGCTTGGGGGATGACGGTGGATGTGGCCGCCCAGGGGGCGGCGCTGGGACAGGCCGTGCTGCTGGGGTTGGCAGCCGGGGTGCTGTATGACCTGTTTCGAATCCTGCGGGTGCGGGTGCGGCTCCCCCTGCTGGGTCCGATATTGGATCTGAGCTTCTGGCTGGTGCTGACAGCGACCTTGTTCCTCTGGTCCCAGTGGGCCTGGGGAGGACCGGTGCGCCTGTATGGGGTGCTCTTTTTGTTCCTGGGAGGCGCCCTGTATTTCTGGCTGCTGAGCCGCTGGCTGCTGCGGCTGGGCTACCGCCTGGCAGATCTGACAGAGGCTGTGCTGAGGATTTTTCTTCTCCCGTTGATTGCACTAAATCGGGCACAGAAAAAAATCAAAAAACTTGCAAAAAATATCTTCCTTTCTGTGAGAAAATGGTATAGAATAAATCAGATAACTCGGGAAATGGAGTTTGCGGCCCGCCGGCGGGCGGACCGGGAGGGGAGAGGTGAGGCAAATGCGGCTCAAGCGGGCAGGTCTGCTGACCAAGCTGGTCATTGTCGTGCTGCTGGTGTATTTGGCCACCTCCCTTTTGGATCTGCGGGGGCAGATCCAGTCCGTCCAGGGGGAAAAGGAGCTGCTGGAGTATCAGGTGGAGCAGCAGAGACTGTCCAACCAACAGTTGTCAGACGCCATCGAAAGCAGCGACGATCCTGAGACCCTGGAGCGGGTGGCCCGGGAGAAGGGCTATGTCAAGCAGGGAGAGACCCTGTATATCGACGTAGCCGGCTGACAGCTCTGCCGGAGCTGCGGGGCTCCGGCCGCGCCAGTGCGGGGTGCGGATTCAGGGGGAAATTTACAAGGAGGATATTTCAGTCAGTGATGGAGTTTGGTGTTGGGTCCATTTTGGACGGTAAGGTGACCGGAATCACGAAATTTGGCGCTTTTGTGTCCCTCCCGGAGGGGCGCTCCGGATTGGTCCATATCTCGGAGATTGCTTACACCTATGTCAATGAGGTGTCCGACTACCTGAAAGAGGGACAGGAGGTCAAAGTTAAGGTCATCGGCATTGATCAGTCCAACCGAATCAATTTGTCAATCAAAAAGGTCAACGATCCGCCTCCCCGTCAGGCAGGCGGAAGGGAGGCCCATGCCCGCCAGGGGGGGGCGGCGCGCTCGGGCAGCTCAGCCCACGCGGCTGGTTTTGCTCCCCGGACCGCGCCAAAGGAGCCGACAGACTTTGAGGACCGTCTGCGCCAGTTTATGCAGGCCTCGGACAGCAAGCTCTCAGAGCTGCGCTATCTGGAGAAGAAGGGCAGCAACCGGCGCGGCGGCGGACGCCGATAAGCATGTACACAGAGACGGCCGCGGAGGTTTCCGCGGCCGTCTTTTTTGCGGGGTGTGGGGGCTCCCGCCCACGAACTTCCCAGCCGCCCGCCCGTAAAAAAAGACGCCTTCCGGCGTCCCAGTGGCCTATTGGTTAAGCTGCAGGGAGAGAATACAATAAAAGTTCCATCATGTCAACGGGAGGCCCGTCGAATCTGGTCCCTCGGGAAAGGATTTTTTATGCTGATTATCAACGGTACAGTTCATACCATGGAGGGATTGACCATTCCCGGGGGCTTTGTGGAGATCCGGGGGGACAAGATCGCCGCCTTTGGACCCATGGAACAGTGTCCTCAGACCTGGGAGGGAGAAGTATTTGATGCCCAGGAGGGGCACATCCAGCCCGGCTTTGTGGATGCCCACTGTCATTTAGGAATGTTTGGGGACGGGCTGGGCATTGAGGGAGACGACGGCAACGAGGCCACTGACCCCTGCACCCCCCAGCTGCGGGCGGTGGACGCCGTCAACCCCCTGGACCGGGCCTTTCAGGAGGCTCGGGAGGCGGGGGTGACCACCGTCCTCACCGGACCGGGGAGCGCCAACCCCATCAGCGGACAGATGGCAGTGCTGAAAACCAATGGGCGCTGGGTGGACGACATGGTGCTGAAGGCCCCGGCGGCCATGAAGCTGGCCCTAGGGGAGAACCCCAAGCTGACCTACCATGAGCGCCATGAGACTCCCACCACCCGTATGGCCACTGCCGCCATCATCCGGGAGAATTTGGCCAAGGCCCTGGAGTATGACGAGAAGCTGAAGCGGGCGGCGGAGGACGAGGAGGAGGACAAGCCCGACTATGACGCCAAGCTGGAGGCCCTGCTCCCCGTGGTTCGGGGGGAGCTGCCCGTCCACATCCACGCCCACCGGGCGGACGACATCGCCACCGCCATCCGCATCTGTAGAGAGTTCCACTTGAAATATGTGATCGTCCACGGCACGGAGGGACATCTGATCCCCGATCTGCTGGCCCGGGAGGGGGCGGGGGTGATCACCGGCCCCTGCCTCACCGACCGGTCTAAGCCGGAGCTGGTCCATCAGTCCCTGGAGACCCCGGCCATTTTGCAGCGCTTTGGGATAAAAGTGGCGGTCTGCACTGACCACCCGGAGACCCCCATCCAGTACCTGCCGCTGTGTGCCGCCATGGCCATCCGGGGAGGCATGGACCCGGAAAGCGCCCTGGCCTGCATCACCATTCGGGGAGCGGAGCTGGCGGGTGTGGCGGACCGGGTGGGCTCCCTGGCCCCGGGAAAGGACGCCGACCTCACCGTCACCAGCGCCCATCCCCTCAACTGGCTTAGCCGCGTGAAGCTGGTAGTCATGGACGGGAGGGTGGTCCTCAACCGGCTGTGAGGTGTGGTGGGAAGTGTTCAGAAAACTTTCACAAAAAATAGTGGAAATTTTCTGCTTCTGTGGTATAATAAAACCATCGGAGGGAGGCCTCTCCTTCGCCGGAGGGGGTCTCCTCCCACTCATACCCCTGTGGGGTGAAAGGAGCGGACAAGTATGAAGTTTGTATTTACAGACAAAAAGGTAAACGTACCCAACTACATCCACAACTATGCGGAGAAAAAAGTGGGGAAGTTAGACCGTTTCTTTAAGGAGGATGCCACGGCCTCAGTGACGTTCAGCATTGAGAAGGACCGGAATCAGGTGGAGGTCACCATCCGGTCCAGCGGCACCATTTTTCGGGTGTCTGAGAGCACCTCCGATATGCACGCCTCCATCGACGCCGCCGTCGCCTCCCTGGAGCGGCAGATCCGCAAGAACAAGACCCGCCTGGAGAAGCGCCTGCGCAAGGGCGCCTTCGAGCGCACGGTGGAGGCCTCTGCGGAGATCTCCTCCCTGGTGCCTGACGAGCCGGAGGAGGGGGAGTACAAGGTGGTCCGCACCAAGACCTTCCCCATCAAGCCCATGACCCGGGACGAGGCCATTTTGCAGATGAATCTGCTGGGGCACAGCTTTTTCGCCTTTAAGAATGAGGATGCGGGAGGGGCCTTCTCCGTGGTGTATCGCCGCAATGACGGAGACTATGGCATCATTGAGGACGCGATTTAACCGCCTGGATTCAGGGGCGGGCAGCGGCTAGCTGCCCGCCCCTGTTTTTTATGAGGCGCGGAGAGAAAGTCTGCGCCTATGCCGGGACAGCGGCCCGCAGGCGGCCCAGTTCGCCGTGATAGACGGTCTGCAAGCAGGGGAGCCGGCAGAAATCCGACGGACGGGTCAGGCCGGGGGACTTTTCCAGCTCCACAGCGCCGCACTGTTCCAGGAGGTTGGCGGCGAACTGAGAACAGAAGTAGTGGCGCTTTCGAGACAGGGGGCGGTGAAAGAGACAGGAAACGATCCCCAGGAGATTGTAGTGATATTCCTCCCTATGGGCGTACATTTTCTGTAGACGGCGGCGCAGACGAAGGTAGGTGGGGTGGGGAACCTTCAGTGCGTACAGACAGCAGGGGGTCTGCCGTCCATTGTGGACGGCGGGGACGCGCTCTTGTACCAGTCCGGCGGGCAGGGCGAAGTGCTTGTACCGGCGGGCAAAGCTGTAGAACGGGCCGGCGGGCCCATCCAGTCCCAGGGAGGCATGGGTATAGCAGTCGTCTGTGACCAGATGGATCAGCCTGGAGAACCAGGTGCCGGACCGGGTCAGCAGAATGTAGACGGTCTTTTCTTCGGACATGTCAGGTCCCTCCTTTGTGTTGACATAAGCATATCAAAGGAAAAATAAGGGCGGCTGAAGAGAAAATTAAGATTTTTATAAATTATTCTCCTGTAAAGTTTAAGATTCTGTCCCTTCCGAGCGGGGCGGGGACCTGATTTCCTGCTCAGGAAACTTCTTGCAGAAAAATACTTGACAGATGGATTTGAATGTGGTAACATATAACTTGCGCTGAACAAGAGCGCAGCTTACCGATGCGCGAGTGGTGGAATTGGTAGACTCGCTGGCTTCAGGTGCCAGTGCTCGCAAGGGCGTGCGGGTTCGACTCCCGCCTCGCGCACCAAGACAAAAGGACATCCTTTGGGATGTCCTTTTCTTATGGAATTTCCTGCCGGCTGGAGAAAAATTGAAATCGGCCAGTTCCGTGGGAGAGGGAGGTTATTTTTGTGAGTGAACGTCAAGTGCCCGCAGAGAATAAGATGGGCACCATGCCGGAAAACAAACTGCTTCTGAGCATGTCCATTCCCATGATGGTGTCCATGCTGGTACAGGCCCTGTACAATGTGGTGGACAGCTATTTTGTGGCCCAGATCAGCGAGGACGCACTGAATGCCGTGTCTCTGGCCTTTCCCATTCAGAATTTGATGATCTCAGTGGCGGTGGGCACTGGCGTGGGTATCAACGCCCTGTTGTCTAAGAGCCTGGGGGAGAAGCGCCAGCGCCGGGCCAACGCCGCCGCCATGAACGGCCTGTTTTTGGCAGTGGTCAGCTGCCTGGTGTTCATGGTTATCGGCCTGACCTGTTCCCGGCTGTTCTTCCAGGTACAGACCAGCCAGCAGGCCATTGTGGAATATGGAACCGACTACATGACCATTGTCTGCGGCCTGTCGGTGGGGGTCTTTGTCCAAATCGCCTTTGAGCGGGTGCTCCAGGCCACAGGCCGCACCATTTACACCATGTTTACTCAGGCGGTGGGCGCGATTATCAATATCATCATGGACCCCATCCTTATCTTTGGGCTCTTTGGGTTTCCCCGCATGGAGGTGGCGGGAGCTGCCCTGGCCACGGTGCTGGGACAGATCCTGGCCGCATGTCTGGCCATTTTCTTCAACCTCACCCGGAACCACGATATCCAGTTCCGCTTCCGGGAGTTCCGCCCGGACCCCCGGATCATTGGCCGCATCTACAGCGTGGGCGTGCCCTCCATCATCATGTCCTCCATCGGCTCGGTGATGGTGTTCGGCATGAACAAGATCCTCATCGCCTTTACCACCACCGCCACAGCGGTCTTTGGCGTATACTTCAAGCTGCAGTCCTTCATCTTTATGCCGGTCTTTGGGCTGAACAACGGCATGGTGCCCATTGTGGCCTATAATTACGGGGCCCGCCGCTCAGACCGGATCATAAAAACCATCAAGCTCAGCGTAACCTACGCAGTGAGCATCATGCTGGTAGGGCTTGTTATTTTCCAGGTGATCCCCCACGTGCTGCTGGCCCTGTTCCAGTCGGAGAACAGCACCGGTGATATGATCGCCATCGGTGTGCCCGCCCTGCGGACCATCTCTCTGAGCTTCCTCTTTGCCGGCTACGCCATCGTGTGTTCCTCCGTGTTCCAGGCCCTGGGCCACGGGGTGTTGTCCCTCACAGTCTCTGTGGTGCGGCAGCTGGTAGTTCTGCTCCCTGTGGGCTTCCTGCTGTCCCTCTCTGGCAACCTGGGCGTAGTTTGGTGGGCCTTCCCCATTGCAGAGCTGTTTTCCCTCGCACTGAGTACGTTGTTCCTGTTCCGGGTGTACCGGAAGGAGATCAAGCCCCTGTCCCTGCCCAAAAAGTAACCAGAACGCAAAACGCCCCCGCCCCTGTTTGTCAGTGGCGGGGGATGTCTTATTTGTGCCGTCTCACACAGACAGAAAAACGCGCTCCGGTCCTCAACATAGACCGGAGCGCGTTTCAACATCTTTACTTTGGCGCGATCACCTGGTACATCAGAAGAAAGTGGCAGATGGAGCCCAGGAGAATGAACACATGGAAGATCTCGTGGCAGCCAAAGCGGGGGTTGTTCCGCCCGGGCCACTTGACGGCGTAGAGCACGCCGCCCACAGTGTACAGCACGCCGCCCAGCACCAGCCACACCATCCCGGCCACAGGCATCAGCCGGGCCAGAGGGACGATGGCCGCCAGGGACAGCCAGCCCATAAATAGATAGATCACGCTGGTGAGCCACCGGGGGATTTCCAGCTTGGCGATGGTGAGGATAATTCCCGCGGCAGCCAGGGCCCAGATCACTGACAGGAGGGGAACTCCCCCGTCATGGAGCAGTACAGTGGTACAGATGGGTGTATAGCTCCCGGCGATGAGCAGATAGATGGAGCAGTGGTCGTACTTCCGCAGGGCGATACGCTTGGCGGGGGAGGTGTTGACACAGTGGTACAGGGTGCTGGCCGTGTACAGACAGACCATAGACAGCCCGTAGATGAGGAACACCGCCAGGTGGAGCCAGTTCCCCGCCAGAATGGAGCGGATTGCCAGCAGCGCTGTACCGAGCACCGACAGCCCGGCGACAACTCCGTGGGTGATGGCCGACCAGGGCAGCAGCTCATCATAGGGATCCCGCACCTCTCTTTTCCGGCGGCGTGGCTTTATGCTGGGCGCCGCAGAGGAGAGGGCCATTGCTTGGTCGCGCATAAGAAACACTCCTTTCCAAGGGAGACAGGGCCGGTCTAAGGCGAAACTGGGACCGGCGACAACTGAAAGCTTACCTACAGTATATCCGTCTGTTGGGAAAATATCAATATAAAAAATCACCAAATATAATTTTAAAAACTATATTTGTTTCGGACAAGCCAGGGCCTGTTTTTGTCGGTTCAGCAGGGCGGGCGGTCTGTCCTCCCTGGGCGCACCTGGATGCCGCCGTCCTCTGCCGTCACCTGTAGGGTATCGCCCCGCCTGAGACAGCCATCCAGCATGAGATCGGCGGCCGGATCCTCCCCCTGGGCGGCAATGGCTCTGCGGAGGGGCCGGGCCCCGTGGTCCCGACTGGCACCCAGGGCGGCCAGCTGCTGTACGGCGGCCGGCTCTACCTGAAGGCCGATCCCCAGGGCGGCCAGCCGCTCCCCAGTCTGCGCCAGGAGCTGTCGGGTGATGGCAGTCAGAGAGGCGCTGTCCAGGGGGTGGAACACCAGGACGGCGTCCAGGCGGTTGAGAAATTCCGGAGAGAAGGTGTTTTTTGCGTCTCTCAGCACCGCATGTTCCAGGGCGGCGCTGTCTGTCCCCGGTCCGGAGGAAAAGCCCAGGGTATTTTTCTGCTGGAAGTGGCGGGCCCCCAAGTTGGAGGTCATCACCAGCACCGCATTGCGGAAGTCGGTTTTCCGGCCCTGGGCGTCTGTGAGCACCCCCTCCTCCATCACTTGGAGAAGGATAGACCACACGTCCCGGTGGGCCTTCTCCAGCTCGTCCAGGAGAACCACGGACCAGGGCTTTCTCCGCACCTTCTCTGTGAGCTGTCCCCCCTCCTCGTGGCCCACATAGCCCGGGGGAGAGCCAATGAGCCGTGAGACGCTGTGGGCCTCCATATATTCGGACATGTCGAAGCGGAGCAGGGCGTCCTGGCTGCCGAACAGAGCCCGGGCCAGGGCCCGGCACAGCTGGGTCTTGCCCACGCCGGTGGGCCCCAGCAGCAGAAAACAGCCCACAGGCCGCCGGGGATCCTTCAGTCCCAGGCGGCTGCGACGGATGGCCTGGGCCACGGCGCGGATGGCCTGGTCCTGTCCCAGCAGATCCCGGCGCAGAGATTCCTCCAGATGGAGAAGGGCCTGGCGGTCCGCCTCGTCCGGGTCGGTGACCGGTACGCCGGTCCACTGAGAGAGAACAGTCCGGATCTGCTCCTCCCCCACAGCGCGGGGTTTCTGCTCCCTCTGCCACCGCTGCTTGCCGGCCTCCAGCTCCCGACGGAAATCGTCCTCCGCATCTCGGAGCATGGCGGCCTCCTCAAAGTCCTGCTTCCGGATGGCCTGAGCCAGCTGCCGGCCCGCCTGAACCGCTCTGGTCTCCAGGGATTTTAGCTCCGGCGGGAGGGCCCTGGCGGACATCCTAGTCTGGGCGGCCGCCTCGTCTACCAGGTCAATGGCCTTGTCCGGCAGAAACCGCTGGGGGAGGTAGCGGACGGACAGGTCCACCGCTGCCTGTAGCGCGCCGTCTGTGATGGTCAGATGGTGGTGCTGCTCATACCTTCCCCGCAGGCCCCGCAGAATGTCCAGCGTCTGCTCCCGGCTGGGCTCCTGGATGGTCACCGGCTGAAACCGCCGCTCCAGAGCGGAGTCCTTCTCAATATATTTTCGGTACTCGTCCAGAGTGGTGGCTCCGATCATCTGGATCTCCCCCCGGGAGAGGGCGGGCTTCAGGATATTTGCGGCGTCAATGGCTCCCTCTGCGGAACCCGCCCCCACAATGGTGTGGAGCTCGTCAACAAAGAGGATGATGTTCCCGGCCCGGACCACCTCCTGGAGAATATGCTTCAGCTTTTCCTCAAATTCTCCCCGGTACTTGGTGCCAGCCACCATAGCCGACAGGTCAAGGGCGCACACCCGCTTTCTCAGCAGGTGGGCGGGGGCGGTGCCGTCAGCAATGGCCAGGGCCAGTCCCTCCACCACCGCCGTCTTGCCCACTCCCGGCTCTCCGATGAGGGCGGGGTTGTGTTTGGTGCGGCGGGAGAGGATCTGAATAACCCGCTGGAGCTCCGCCTCCCGGCCGATCACCGGGTCCAACTATCCGGCGGCGGCCATTCTAGTGAGATCCCGGGCGCACTGGTCCAGCTGGCGGGTGTCTCCGGAGGTGCGCTCGGACTCTCTGCGGGCGGTGCGAATGGGAGTGGGGTCCCCTCCCTCGCCGCCCAGGGAGGCGTGCACCGACTGATAGAGGGCCTGGCTGTCCACTCGGCAGTCAGAGAGAAGGCGCTGGGCGGGGCTGTCCGGCTCCCGCAGCAGACCCAGCAGCAGATGGACGGTGCCCACGGGACTTTGACGCAGGCGGCGGCACTCGGCAGCGGCCAGCTGGATGGCCTGGCAGCACTGGGGAGTGAGGCCCTGGTAGAGGGTGCGCCCAGGGACTCCGGTGCCCACCAGCTGGGCGATGGCGGTCCGGAGGGCCGCCTGGTCTATTCCCGCGTCTCGGAGGATGCGGGCGGACAGGCTCCGCTCCTGACAAGCCAGGCCCAGCAGCAGATGCTCGCTGCCCACATAGCTGTGGCCCAGCTGAGCGGCGTTTTCCTGGGCCAGCCGGATGGCCCCCAGGGCGGCGGATGTAAAGCAGCTGTTTGACATGGCGGAACTCCTTGCAGTTTGAAATTTTTCTGTCCCCGAAGGCCCCCGGCAGGGCTGGGGAGCCGGGCAGAAAATGGATTTTTACGATAACTATGCCCGTATTTGACACAGATTAGTCCCCAATCAGACTGATTTATTCTTTCGGCGGAAATCAGGAAGAATTTAGACTTGCAATTTCAGAAAGATGTGATAGAATAAGGTGTACATTTAAGGGAGGTGTATTCCAATGGCTTATGTCATTAGCGATGCCTGCATCAGCTGTGGTTCCTGTGCAGATTCCTGCCCCGTGGGTGCGATCTCTCAGGGTGATGCTCACTACGTGATCGACGCCGATGCCTGCCTGAGCTGCGGCTCCTGCGCTGGCGCCTGCCCCATGGGTGCGATCTCCGAGGGCTAAGTTCCACAGGAAAGAAAAAACAGCTCCGGCTCAGAGCCGGAGCTGTTTTTTCACTTCAAATTCTGAACATTCCAAGAGGGGCCCCACAGGGGAAGAGAGGGATCACTTCCCGGGGGAGAGAGGAGGCAGAGATGGGAGCGCTGACTCGGGCAATGATCCGCCGCAAATGGGAGGAAAATCGCCGGAGAGACACCTGGCGTCTGGAGCGGCAGCCACGTCCGGCCGGGGTGGAGGTGATGGAGGGGCTGCCCTACCTCCCGGACGGAAATCCCATGCACACACTGAATCTGTACCGGCCCTCCGGGGTGGAGGGGTCTCTCCCCACGGTGGTGGACATCCATGGGGGCGGCTGGATGTACGGGGACCGGATGCTGAACCGGAACTACTGCATGGCCTTGGCTGCCCAGGGGTATGGAGTGATGGGGATGAGCTATCGGCTGCTGCCCCAGACGGACCTGCGGGGACAGATTCAGGACGTGTTTGCCAGCCTCCGCTGGCTGGAGGACTGCGGAGCGGAGTACGGGCTGGATGCGGGCAGGCTCCTGCTCACAGGGGACTCCGCCGGCGGGCACTTGGCGGGCCTGGCGGCCTGCATCCAAGAGAGTCCGGCGCTTCAAGCCCTCTATGGGGTAAGGCCTCTGGCTCGCGCGCCTGCGGCTCTGGCCATTGTGCACGGGGTGTGTGATGTGTACCGGTTCTCTTTTCTCCGCGCCCCCTTCGACCAGGCGGTGAGCCGGGAGTATCAAAAATTATTGTTCGGTCCCCGGTGGAGGCTCTCCCCCCTCTACGGCCACGCCAGCTTCGCAGACACCGCTCCCGGCCTGGACCTGCCCCCCATCCTGGTGGTGGCCAGCGAGCCGGACCGGTACTACGCTCAGAGCCGGCAGCTGATGGAATTTTTGGACCGCCGCTCCCTGGAGCACCAGGTCATCCTCTGGAGAAGGGAGCAGGGGGCCCATCTCACCCATGTGTTTGAGGTATCACACTGGGACTGGCCGGAGAGCCAGGAGACCAACCGGCGGATGCTGGATTTCTTTGACCAGGCGGTCCGCCGGACCTGTCAAGGAAAAGCTCCGGAAAAAGAGAACCCGCTTCTCTGAGGTCAGCGGGCCTCCCGGTCCCAGCGGATTAAAATCTTCAGGGCCTCCACTCCCACTTGAATGGCGGCGGAGGTGTCGTGGAACTCCTTCTGGTCCAGTCCAGCTTTCTCCCGCTCTTGGTTCCAGATCACATGAAAGACGGAGCCGCAGCGGACGCCACGGGCGGCGGCCACAGTGAACAGGGCGGCGGACTCCATCTCGCTGGCCAGGACGCCCAGCCGCTTCCAGGCCTCCCACTTTTGCTCCAGCTCATAGGAAACAGGCATCCGGCCGGGGGAGTGCTGGCCATAGAAGGAGTCCTTGCACTGGACGACCCCCGCCTTCCAGGGCTTGCCCAGGCCACAGGATGCCTGGACCAGGGCGGTGAGCACCTGAAAGTCAGGTACTGCCGGGTACTCAATGGGGGCGTACTCCCGGCTGGTCCCCTCCATGCGGACGGCTCCGGTGGCCACCACCACGTCGCCGCTCTGGACGTCCAGCTTGATGCCTCCGCAGGTGCCCACCCGCACGAAGGTGTCCGCCCCCAGATTACACAGCTCCTCCATGGCGATGGCCGCCGAGGGGCCGCCAATGCCGGTGGACACCGCGCTCACCTGTTCCCCCAGGAGGGTCCCGGTGTAGGTGGTGAACTCCCGGTTGGTCTGGATGTGGACCGGGTTGTCGAAATATTGCGCGATCTCCTTACACCGCCCCGGATCCCCTGGGAGGATGCAGTACCGGCCCACCTGACCGGGCAGACAGTGAAGATGAAATTGCAGTTCCCGCTCCTGCATAAAAGAGCCCTCCTTTGTTCCGGCGGGCGCCGGAGATTACCTCCATTATACGGTGGGAGAGAGGGCGCGTCAAGGCGGAAGCGGCCCTGATTTCTTTGAAATATTTGTGAATTTATTCATTTTCAGATTGCTTTTTGTGGCAAAACACGATATGATATTTTAACAGAAAATTAACTTGCTCAGCGGCGGGGAAGGGGAAAACGGGAAGGACATGAAGTTTCAAATCGTCAGCGACAGCTCCTGTGATCTGGGGCGGGACCGGGCGGCGGAACTGGGGGTCACACTGGTCTCCTATTATGTCTCCATGGACGGGGAGCGCTATGTCCGAGAGGAGCGGGATATCACCGCACAGGAATTTTATCAGCAGATGGCAGACCGCCCGGGAGTCTTTCCCAGGACCTCCATGCCCGCTCCGGAGGACTATCGAGACGCCCTCCGCCCCCTTATGGAGCGGGGGGAGGATGTGCTGTGTATCTGCCTCAATGGGCCCTTCAGCGGGTCTCTCCAGTGTGCGCGCGCCGTGGGGGATGAGCTACAGGAGGAGTTCCCCGGCGTCCGGGTGCGGGTGATGGACTCCCAGCTGGCCACAGTTCTCCAGGGTCTCCTGGTGATTGAGGCGGTTCATCTCCGGGACAAGGGCCTCTCTCTGGAGGAGGCTGCGGCGATTTTGGAGGAAACGAAGAAAACAGGGCGTATATTTTTCACAACAAATGACCTTGAGTATTTAAGACATGGGGGGCGGATCGGAAAGGCCGCGGCGGCTACCGGGACGCTGCTGCATGTGAAGCCCCTCATCGGGTATGTGGGGGACGGCCTTGTGGCCGACGGCATCGCCCAGGGGCGGAAGAAATCCCTGCTCCGGGTGCAGGAGCTGTTTTACCGCTATTTGGCCCGCCATCAAATCGACCTGAGAGAGTACTATGTGGTCACCGGCTACGGTCTGGATCGGGAGGAATATGAGGACTTCACCAGCCGCCTTCGGGAGGGCCTGCGGGAGCGGGGCTATCCGGACGAGACGGCGGGGGAGTTTCACATCGGTGTCACCATCGGGGTCCACACTGGGCCCACTCCCATCGGAGTGGGAATTCTCCGGAGGGAGCCCAACTAAAGGAAAAAACACGCGGCGCGGGAACTTTTTTCTCCGCGCGGCGTCTTACTGTAATGGAGAACTTTTGTGGAGCCAAGAGGCCAGCATCTGCGCTCTCTGGGGATTTGTAATCGTTTTGTTGCT